>WGBB01000123.1 GCA_015494505.1 Nitratiruptor sp.
AACATCGACAAGATGAAGCACTGGGACGATTCCAACACCTTTCGCATAGGTTTGACCTACAAAAACAGCGACAAACTCACCACGATGTACGGTATGGCCTATGACCAATCACCAGTGCCTGAACGTACCATGGGATATGAACTTCCAGACAGCGACGCTCTTGTCCTTTCACTGGGAGCACTGTACAAAGTAACCCAAAATATGACACTGGGCGTGGCATATCTGTATGACCACAAATTCCAGCGTACCGTAAGTCTAGGCAACATCAACGGACTCGACGGAACCTTTAGCGCCGGTGGAGCGCATCTTTTGAATCTTTCATTCAACTATAGGTTCTAAGATGTTCGATTATCGGTTTGATACTTTCTACGAAGTACTCAAACACCACGCCACCAAACGCCCCAAAAAGGTGGCCTACTTTATAGGCGATCGCAAAATCACTTTCGAGCGGATGCTGCTCAAAGTGGACACCGTCGCGAGATTTCTCGAACTCATCGGTATCCACCCAGGCGATCGTGTAGCGATATATATGGCCAATTCCCTCGAATTTATCGTCACCCTTCTGGCGGCACAAAAACTGGGAGCCATCCCGGTACCTATCAACAGCTTTTTAAAGGAAGAAGAGCTCCTTTTCATTCTCAACGACTGTGAGGCCAAAGTCCTCGCAGCCAGCGCGGATTTTTCCAAGGAGCTGCAAAATATCTTTAGCCGCTCGAAAGTGCAAAAGATTTTATGGGAGGGTGAATACAACGGCCTAGATGAAAACAACATCTCCTTCAACGAAATACTCGCCAATCTCGAATCCCACGAGAAACTGACCCAAAACGTGGATATCGACGACACGGCCGTCATTATCTATACATCCGGTACCACGGGCAAGCCAAAAGGAGCGATGCTGAGCTACCGCAACATCTTTTCTAATATTTTAGGAGTCGAACAGCTTCTTGCAATCACCCCCAAAGAGCGATTCATCGTCTATCTGCCGATGTTTCACGCTTTCACCCTCACCGTGACCATCCTCATGCCGCTCTATTTCGGCTCGCCTGTCGTCATCATCCGCTCCATCATGCCCTTTTCCAACATCATCAAACAGATGCTTCTTAAGCGTGTCACCATCTTCGTGGGTGTACCCGATGTCTACAACGCACTCTCCAAAGCAAGGCTTCCTTGGTATTTCCACATGTTCAACGCCGTCAAATTCTACATCAGCGGCGCCGCCGCACTGCCTGAGGACACGCTGGAGCGTTTTCGCAAAAAGTTCAAAAAAGGCGTGCTTTTAGAAGGCTATGGGCTGAGTGAAGCCTCCCCCGTGGTGGCGGTGAATCGCCCAAACAAGCAAAAACCCCGCTCCGTGGGCCCTGCTCTTCCCGGAGTAACGGTCAAAATCGTGGACGAAGAGATGGTGGAGCTTCCTCGGGGTGAAATCGGCGAAATCATCGTCAAAGGTGACAACGTAATGCAAGGCTATCTCAATCGCCCGGAAGCTACGGCCGAAACCATCGTGGGCGGCTGGCTCAAAACGGGGGATTTGGGCTATATGGACGAAGATGGCTTCATCTTTATCGTCGATCGCAAAAAGGACCTCATCATCTCCAAAGGCATCAATATCTACCCACGCGAAATCGAAGAGGTACTCATGCACCACCCCTCTATCAAAGCGGCGGCAGTTATTGGCATGAAAGATGAAAGAAGCGGCGAAGTGCCGGTAGCTTACGTGGAGCTCGAAGAGGGCAGCAGCATCGGTGAAAACGATATCAAACGCTATCTCAGAGAGCATCTGGCCAATTTCAAAGTGCCCAAAGCTATCTACATCGTAGATGAACTACCCAAAAACGCCACGGGCAAAGTGCTCAAACGCGTGCTCAAAGAGAGGCTCGCCAATGAAGCGAAGTAACCCATCCATCGCCGTGGTGGGCGGCGGAGGCGTGGGCGGCTACGTGGCTGCCAAACTGAGCGAAGCGTATGAAGTGGACCTCATCTCAGACTCTTTAGAAAAACTCTTTCTCGTCGAGGGCGGCCAAAAGAAGGAGTACTTCCCCACCATCACAAAAACACCGCGCAAACGCTACGACGCACTCATCTTCGCCACCAAAAGCTATGTATTGGAAGACAAAGCGAAAAAATTGCTGCCATACGTGGATGAAAAAAGCGTTATCTTGCCGCTGCTCAACGGGATACTCCCCTATGAGCAGCTGTGCACACTTTTTCCAATAGCGCAGGTCAAAAAAGGCGCCATCTACATCATCGCCAACCGCACGGCGCCAAACACCGTCACAGTCAAAGGAAAAGGCGCTCTCATTGTAGCCCAAGAGGATCCTCTCTTGCGAGAAATCTTCGATACCGCAGGTCTCAAATATAAAATGCCTGCCGACATCGACAAAGCGATCTGGCAAAAGTATCTCTTCATAGCCGCCACCGCGGCGCTCACTACGCTCTATGAAGCCGATTTTGGCACCGTCGCCAAAGAGCACAAAGAGGAGTTTCGCAATCTTTTAGAGGAGATCGTCCGCATCGCGCAAAATCAAGGCGTCGCACTCGGCGAAGAAGATATAACGAGAGCCATCGAGCTTTTGGAAAAATCCCCACCCCACTCCAAAACCTCCATGCAGCTCGATTTCGAAGCGGGTGG
>WGBB01000124.1 GCA_015494505.1 Nitratiruptor sp.
GTGAGTTTGTCCTTGTTGCCGTGCAGAGCGAGATTGGCGTATTCTAAGAGATTGAGCTTCTTGCCGCGAAATCCCTTGGCTTCGAGTGTGGCGCTGTAGCGCGTGCTAGCAGTGTCGTAGTCTATGAGGGCTTTTGCTTTGGCATCGATTTTTTGGAGGCGGATGGCGGGATAGAGTTTGGCTAGGTCTGCGGCGAAGCGTTTGAGAGAGGATGTGGTAAGCTCTATATGGTAGCGTGTAGCCTCTTTGGCCACCGAGAGTTTGGCGCTTGCGAAGGTGAGGCGGCCGCGCAGCTCTTTGTCGAAACGGGCACGAAAGAGTGCCGTGGAGAGGCGAAACCGCTCGTAGTCGCCATCAAGCGTGATGCGTCCAAGTTTTGTGAGGCGGATATCCTCGTAGTCGCGAAGGAATTTGCCGCGCAGATGCACGTGTACGGGTGTTGCGGTGGCATCTGCTTGGAGGTAGTTGGAATATAGATGGATTTTTGCTTGGTTGAAGTCTCCGCGTGCTTGCAGGCTCGCTTCCATATCATCGGGGGCTTGGGGCAAAAGAGCCGCCACCTTAAAGGGTGCCACATCGACGACAAAGCGGCGAAACTCCTCAAGATGCAGGCGCGCTTGGAGAGTAGGATTGGAAAGATTGGCCTCCAGTGTGTGCATATCGCCGGAGAGAGTATATGCGAAGCGCTTGTAGGCTTCGTAGTTGAGGGCATCCGTGTAGGGTGCGTTGTTGATGGTGCCGCTAGCTTGGTAGCGGAGCTGATTGTCGTAGGTTATCGTGGCACTGATGGTCGCTTGGGTTTTGGCGGCAAAGAGAGAGCTATGGAGCGAGGCTTTGAGTTTTTTGTAATCATAGATGCCTTGCAAGCGCACTTTTGATAGCGTGAGCGCTTGGTAGCGCGCCTCTTTGGAGCCTAGGTCGAAGCGGATACCGCTTTTGGCGATGTGCACAGTGCCGGTGACGGGTGTGAGCCGAAGCGGTACGGGGAGTTTTTTGGCGCGTGCGAGAAGGTGAAGTGTGAGTGCACTCTTTTCGTAGCTTCCTCGCGCCACGAGACTAGCTCTTTTTGAAGCGATAGCGAGGCGCTCTATCACGGCGCGCTTGGGTGTGATGGAGCGAGCTTGGAGCGTGATAGCAAAGGGCTCTTTGTAGCGATAGGTGGCTGTGATGAAGGCACGCTCGATGAGGAGCGAAAAAGGGAGCGCTTTTTTGCTCTTTTTGCTTTTTGGCGCTTTTATAGCGAGGGCGTTGTTGATATCGAGTCCCTCGATGCGCAGGTCGCGGATGAGCACTTTTTTATGCAAAAGCGGCAAAAGCGCAAAGCGAAGGCGAGCGTATTTGGCAAGCTCTTGTCTATCGTAGCGGATGTTTCGCAGCACAATGGTATCGATGTTTGGCCACGCAATCTCGACGCTGATACGGTTTTTTCGCAAAATATCATCCACATAGCGCTCTACGACGTGCCAGCGCACTTCCGTATAGAAAAAGGCTGCCAAAAGCACGAGCAGGATTTCTACCAAAAGCGCTAGCCACCTCAAAAGGTCGCTCCTATATAGAGGCTCAAAAGATTTTGGCCAAGGTCTTTGGGGTCGAGGCCGAAATAGGCTTTGAGTGTACCGATAGGGGTGGGATAGAGCACTCCGATGCCTACGCCGTCGCGGTAGTGCGAGAGGCTCCATTTCCTTGTGACGTAGCTGCGGTCCCAAAAGGCGGCTACGTAGAAGTTTTTGACGGGGTAGCGGTATTCCAGGGTGCTCTCAAGGAGATTTTTCCCGCCGATTTGGCACTTGCTATCAAGAGCGTAGATAGTGCGATATCCATAGGCACGATTGCTTCTCGCGCCGCCTGCGACGAAGAGTTTCGTAGGGGGCAGCGCGCCGCTATGGGTAATGAAGCCGGCTTTGAGTTTAGCAAAAAGGTCGCCACCGGCAAGGGGAAGATAGATGCCACCTTCGGTGACGGTTTTGATATAGTCGCTGCTTGAAAAGAGTTTAAGCGAAGACTCTATACTGCCAAGAAGATAAAATCCTCGGGTGGGAAAGATTTTCGAGTCGCGCCTATCAAAAAGGATGCGCAAACTCGGATAGATGAGCTCGTAGGTGTGCGAAGGGATGCAGGAGCTCTTAGAGGCGATGCGGTCGCGCTCGAAATGCAGAGCCGCCGCCCAGCTTATATCGTAATAATCACGCAAGAATTTGAGTGTATACGTAGTTTTTCGGCTCGTAAACGAATCGAAGGTGTCGTAGTAGTAGCCGAAGGTGTTGACCATATCGAGCATAAGGGGGCCGATGCGCACGGACGGGGTAAAAATCGATAGCGAAGCCTCTTTTTTGATGCCGGAATAAGAGAGATTGAGGGTGATTTGGTGGGTGTGGAAGTTGAGGTGGCGGTAGCGAAAACTCACTATCGCCCCTCTATCGGTCTCATATCCTAGCCCGGCACGGTAGATGTTGCGTTTTTGACGCTCTTTGAGAAAGATATCGAGCAGTACGCGGTTTTGTATCTTTTTGGAGTAGTCGAAGCGCACCTGGTCGAAATACTCAAGAGAATAGAGTTTTTTGTAGCTCTCTTCGATTTTGGTCAGATTGAATTCATCGCCTTCGTGGAGGAATATGTGGGAGCGGATGATACGCTCATCAAGACGCGAGAGGTTGTGGACATCGATTTTGCCGATAGTGCAAGGCTTGCCTTTTTTGAGATAGATGGAGATGTAGGCTGCGTCTGTTTTTTTGTAGATGTAGGCTTTGGGGTTGAAATCGGCGCTGCAGTATCCTGCCGCTAAGAGCTCTTTTTTAATTGCTTTTTTGAAGGCGGTAAATTTGGGGATGATAAAACGCTCCCCTTTTTGAAACGGTGGCTTGATAGCGAAATCGGACGTGACGGAGACTTCGCGCACGATGACGGGTTTACCCTCATAGATGCGAAAAAGAGCCGTGTTTTCTTGCAAGAGCACATCTACGCGTGCGTCCAAAAAACCTTGTTCTTGGTAGAAATATTCTAGCTCTTCTTGGAGTGTGGGTAGGAGCTTTTCGTCCACCTGTGGCTTAAATGGGCGGCGTAAAATCCTATCTTTCCAGCTGCGCGTAAAGCCTAGTTCTTCATAGAGACGCTTCGCGCTAAAGGTGGCATTGCCGATAAATCGGATGGTGTAAGTGGCTGCAAAGAGATGTGCGGCAAAAAACAGTAATAGAATAACTCTCATTGTGCTATTATATACAAATGCAAAGAAAAATAGCCTCTTTTTTACGCTCCCAGACCATTTTTACACTCGCTACCCATTCGGCGAACGAGCCCTATTGTGCTTCTTGCTTCTACGCGTTTGATGAGGAGGATATCGCGCTCATTTTTGCAAGTGACCCGGATACGCGCCATATGAGAGAGGCCATCAACCGTCCGCGCTGCGCAGGTAACGTCTATCTGTGTACCGATAATGTGGCCAAGATCCAGGGAGTGCAGCTCTTGGGCAAGGTGCGAGCGGCGGACGAGAGGCAGTGTCGACTCTATTTTGAGGCGTTTCCCATTGCGCGCACGATGCGCCCCAAAATCTGGGCCTTTGTGATAGAGTGGGCCAAGATGACGGACAATACCCTGGGGTTTGGGCACAAAATCAGCTGGACTCGATCAGCCGATCGATGATGAATTGCTCCATTTTTTGTTTGGGGATGTCGCGATCGATCGCCTCTTTGTAGATTTGGGCCACCTCTTGATGGTACTTTTCATAAGGAAAGTGGGGCAGGTAGTTTTTCCACCCCTCCTGGATGAGGCGCAATGCCGCACGCTCCTTGATGCGGTTTTCGAAAATTTTGTAAGTGCCGAAAAAGAGCAACGTAAAGATAATGGCCAGCACGATGGCCATATGGCAGTCCATCTTGGCCAAGAGGGGATGGAAAATGAGGGTCAGAGGTATGATGAGCACGTTCCAAAGTACAAAATAGATGGCGTAGAGTTTGAGGCGGCAAAATTTGAGCCCCGGAATATTGGAAACTTCGAGATTGTCGATGAGGATGCGGTTGGCTTCCATAAGCTCGCGAAAGCGCATAGGGTATTTGGGTTTTTCAAAGACGATATCGACGATTTTGTCTAGGAGTTTTTCGAACATATCTCTTCCCACATCTGCAAATCTTCCAAGGCTTGCCGCTTCCCAAGCTCATAGATAGTAGCGAAACTTCGCCTTTCAAGTATACCAAAATTTTGGCATCCCTCTATCACCACGTACCTATCGGCTAAGGGAATGGAAGCTTCGATGTTGGCGTTTAGCATCATATAGCAGGCGCGCTTGTAGTTGCCCAAAAAGGAGCGTTTGAAGCGAGATACGTCGGGAGGATTGACGTTGATGGCGAGTTTGAAGTAGGGTAGGTTTTGTAGTGGTGTGAGGGGGAGGTTGTCTTTGATACCTCCGTCGATATAGCGGCGCCCATCGATTTCGATGGGGCAAAAGAGCGGCAGCAGGGCACTGGAGGCCAGTACGGCGCGAGCCAAATCGCCGCTATGAATATAGCGTACCTGGGAGGTTTCATAGTCTGTGAGGGTGACGAAGAGAGGGACGTTGCACGCCTCAAAGGTGGTGATACCGAGAGCTTGCAGCTTTTCATAGAGCCTCTCGTGGCAAAAGAGCGTGCCGCGATGGAGGTTGAAGCGAATCTTGTGAAACGGGAATTTTTGGAGAATCGCCAGAATTTCGCTACTTGCGTAGCCTGCAGCCAAAAAAGCAGCGGCTATTGCCCCGCCGCTGCTGCCGCTCAGTGCCACTATCTCAATGCCGAGCTGCTGGCGTAGCACCTCTATGTAGCCCAGCTGCGCCAGACACCTGGCACCGCCGCCGCTCAGAGCCAGTGCTATTTTCATATCGGTTTGACCACCGCCATAATAACGATGATGATCATCAAAATTGTGGGTACTTCGTTGTAGATGCGAAAGAATTTGCCGCTTTTGGTGCAGCGGTCTTCTTTGAAGGCGATGAGAAATTTGCGCAATGAAAAATGATAGAGCACGAGAAGCAGCGCGGCCGTGAGTTTGATGTGCAGCCATAGGCCGCTGTGAAACATCGAGGGATTCAATGCTATCATCGTCCCGCCGCTAAGCAAGCTCGCCCAAAAGGCGGGAACGCCGATGAAATAGTAGAGTTTGTGCTCTTGGATTTTGACCACTTCCACGAAGCCTTTGTTCTCGCGGTGTTCGGCGTGGTAGACGAAGAGTCTGGGCAGATAAAAAAGCATCGCCATCCAGCTAATGACGCTCATAATGTGAAAAGCCTTTATCCACAGATAGTATTCCATAGCCCTCCCTTTTTTGGCGATTATAACAAAGCTTTGGTAAAATAGACCAAAGGGGGTCGCTATGCTACTCCATCGCTTCATCAGCTATAGACTGGCACACTACTACGACAAAATCGAAAGCTTTGCCAAGGCCGTGCGCGAAGAGCCCAACGAGAGCGAAAATCTACACCAATTCCGCGTCAACACGAGGCGTGCTCGCTCGCTTCTTGCAGCGCTCAAAAAACATTTCGACCCGCAGTACTACCACGAGGCAACGACGCATCTCAAAGATTTCATCAAGCAGACCAATCACGCTAGGGACCTAGATGTCTTTCTCAATACACTGCCTCGTTATGCCAAAAAGCTGCCAAGTACGATGAGCGACGACTTGGCGGAGGTGCGAGAGATTTTGGAAAAAGAGCGAGCCGTGGAGTATGAGGGGGTGATGGCATTTATGGCACGCGTGCCGCAGCAGCTTGCAGCTTTGCGTGCTATCTCTTTTGCATCAAAAGACACACCTGCTAAAAAAGCCCTCA
>WGBB01000125.1 GCA_015494505.1 Nitratiruptor sp.
TAAAGATGCAAAAGCCTTGACCAGAGCGCCGCTCGGCGTGGTGACCGGGAGGCCTGATATTCAAAAAAGCTCTTTGAATTTCTCCTCGCACAAAGGCATCGATAATCGGTTTCGTAGAGCCTGCAGCGAAGCTAGCCACTTCGAAGCTTTTGGGTGTTAGAAGAGTGTCTTCGTTGAGGATGAAGCGGTACCCTTCATCGTAAGCACGCTCCACCCAGTCGATATAGTGAGGCTCGTGAACGGTAGCGAGCTCTTCTTTGGAAGCTTTGGCTATAGGGTAGCTCATGAGCCGAAATTGCTGCGCTATTGCATGGATACGCTCGACGCGAAAGCGGTTTTCGATATGCTCGTCGCTCCCATGCTCCGTAAATATGGGGTCGTAGAGATAGCCCACCATCGCTACATCCTTCGATAGATATCGATGAGCGCTTCGACGAAAGTGTCGCTGTCATTTGGACATCGCGCCACTTTGTAGTCTTCATACCCGAGAGCTTTGGCAAGCTGTGCATACTCTATATGCAGCTCAAACTCCGTTTCGGAATTGTCCAGTACGAAAGAGAGAGGATAGACCACTACGCGGCGATTTTTTATGGTTTTGAGAGTCTCTTCGAGACTAGGTTCGAGCCATTTGACGGGTCCCAGTTTGGATTGAAAAGCAAGATGGTAGTCGTTGAATCTATTCCCTAGCATAGATTTGAGTATCTCCATATGCTCCGTCACTTCATAGAGGTAGGGGTCGCCTTTTTGGACAATTTTTTGGGGCAAGGAGTGCGCGGAAAAGATGAGGTCGTACTCTTTGGTATCTACGCCATCGCACACCTCTTCTATACGCTCCAGTATGGCTTTATTGAAGAGTTTGTTGTCATAAAAATTGGCAATATCGTGGAAGCGTGCATGAAAGCCGAGTCCTTTTGCGGTGTTGTAAAAATCTTCCAGGCTCGATTTGGTCGTAGTGGTGGAGTAGTGAGGATAGAGCGGCAGGAGGTAGACCTCTTTGATGTTTCTTGCTACCAGCTCTTTGATGGCATCTTTTGCAAAAGGCGGTGTATAGCGCATCGCTTTGGTCACGTACAAATCGGGTATTTTTGCTTGCAACTTGGCAATGAGCCTGTCGGTGTAAAGATTAAGCGGGCTTTTACCACCTAGCTCTTCATAGTTTTTGCGAGCCTCTTTTTTGCGCGTGTTCGTTATCATATAGGCGACGAAACGTCGCAGAAGAGTGCTTTTGATAGGTAAAATATTTTGGTCGTTGAACATATTTCTTAAAAAGAGCTCCACCTCTTCGAGATTGTTGGGACCTCCCATATTAAGGAGCACGAGACCTTTCATACCCGCCCTTTCTTGCGATATCGAATGAAATATCTATCCACATCCACGACTTGTGGCAGCGGCTCGCCATCTAAAAGATGTCTTGCCAAAAGATACCCAATGTAGGGGCCAAAGACAAATCCCCTGCCCCCGAAGCCATTGAGGATGATTATACCCTTTCTTGGCAGCTCTTTTGTTTCAAGGGTCTTAAAACTACGAATCTTGGGCACCCTGGCATCTGCGATGAGCTCACCCACTATGGGCAGATGGTCGCTCACGCTACTGCGCACGCCGCAATACATCCCGGCTATTTCATAATCGAACTCCCCCACCATCTTTTTGGCCTCTTCAAAGAGGATTCGAGGCTCCTTTGGTCTAGCTCCCTCGCGATTGTGTGTAGCACCTATGGTGACTATACCCTCTATATTGGCCGAGACGGAGACCATTTTGTGCATCGAATACGGCAATGCAAGATCGCTTCTTACGTCAAAGCGCACTCCTCCCACCTTGCCTATACGGATGTAGGGCTCATCAATAAGCTCGTCCCACGCTCCCGTAGCGAGGATAATCTTGTGGGCTCTCAACTCACCCACTTGGAAGTAGTCCTCTTTTTTGATAGGGCGTGCAGAGAAATAGTAAAGAGGAATTTTTTCTAAAAGGAGCTGTAAATGAGGCTTGGCTTTGAGGATGCCGGCAGTGGGAAATAAAAAGCCATCTTCGTGTTTGGTAAACGGCACATCCAAAAACTCTTCTAAGCCTGCAAAACTCTGCCCCTCTTTCGGCAGACGCAAGATACCTGTTTGGTAAAAGTATGGAGAAGAAGCGTAAAATTCTATCGCAAAACGAAAAGCTTCGTTGGTAAAGCGCTGCAGCTCGCCGCCGCGCCCTACACGAGGAGAGATGAAAGCGCCGGCCGCGCCGCTACCGCCTGCACCTATGGCGCTTTGCTCCACCACAGCGACACGTGCACCGCCTCGGTGCAAAAAGTGGGCTGCATGGGCTCCGGCACTGCCGGCTCCTATGATGAGATAATCATATATCACACTGAAATCTCTTTGATATCGGCGATTTTGCGAAACTCTTTGTAGATATTAGCGATGAGGTTTTTACGGTTTTGGCGGATGCGCTCATCCTCGGCATTGACGAGAACGTTATCGAAAAAGAGATCGATGTCGTGTTTGAGATCAAATAGTGCCGTAAGCTTCGTCTCATAATCGGGATATTCCGCCTCCTTGCGGCGCAAAAAAGCTTCATAGAGTCTGCGCTCCTCATCTTTTTCAAAAAGGCTCGCATCCACAGGGAGCTCCTGGGTAATGTCCACGTCCTTGACGATATTGGCCACACGTTTGAAGGTGGTAAATATCTCTTTAAAATCACTGCTTTCGACGATACTTGCAAGGGCTTTGATTTTCTTGTCGATTTGGCAGATATCACGCTCGCCGCTCTCTAAAACAGCCTTGATGACGGATGGGTTGACATCGTAAAATTGATAGACACGTTCGATGAAAAACTCTTCGAGCTTTTTGGTATCGAACTCTTTGTACTCGCCTTTGATCGCGTCAAATACGCTTGCGAGATCGAAAGGTAGCTCGTAGGCCAGCACGATACGGATAACTCCGTTGGCCGCGCGGCGTAGCGCGAAGGGATCACGTGAACCGGTGGGGATTTTGCCTACGCTAAAAAGCGCCATGAGAGTGTCGAGTTTTTTCGATAGCGCCACGACTGCACTAAAGAGTGTGCTGGGTAGTTCGCTCTCCTCGCCGCTTGGCAGATACTGCTCCTTGATTGCGAGCGCCACCTGTTCATCCTCGCCCTGCGCAAGAGCGTAATAGTAGCCCATGATGCCTTGCAGCTCCGTAAACTCGTAGACCATCTCGGTCAAAAGATCCGCGTAGCTAAGCATCACTGCACGCTCCAAGAGAGCCTTGGTGGTGCGAGGATCGCTGAAACGGTCGCGATAGAGCCCCAGCAGATATTCGGCGATCTTGTATTCGCGCAGCTCCTTGTCAAAGAGCGTCCCAAGCCCATCCATAAAAACCACATCCTTGAGCCCTTCGAAATCGAGCCCTTTGGCGAGGTCTTGCTCCCAAAAAAAGAGGGCATCTGAAAGACGTGCGCGCAATACCCGCTCGTTACCTTTTACAATGAGAGAGTAGTCGTCGGTGTAAGCGTTGCTTACTACCACGAAGCCGTTTTGGAGTTTTTCCTCTTTGTAGATAGGAAAGTAGCGCTGATGCTCTTTCATGCTCGTCACAATCACTTCAGGAGGGAGTTCCAAAAACTTCTCTTCGAAACGCCCCCTTAGAGCCGTAGGAAATTCGGTGATAGCCACCACTTCGGCCAAAAGGTCGCTATCTTTATCGATTTTCACACCCTCGTTTTCTATAGCGGCAAACTCCGTCTCGATCTTTTCGTAGCGCGCGTCGGCAAAGAGTATCACACCGCCCTTTTTGAGCACTTCAAAATACTCCTTGGCATCACACACCTCTATGGGTTCAGTGGAGATGCTGCGATGCACGTATGTGCTGTTACCCGTAGTTATGCCAAAAAAGCGCGCCTCGATAAACTCTTCGCCAAGATTGATAATCCCCCAGCGGATGGGGCGGATAAACTCCTCATCGCTTTGGCCCCAGCGCATCGCCTTGCCAAAATTTAGGCTTTTTAGCCAGCTATGTACCATTTCGGGCAAGATTTCACGAGCATCTTTGCCGGGAATCTCTTTTTTGTAGTATAAAATCTCTTTATTGCCGCGCTTTGTAGTGGAGAGCTCTTCTACGCTTACACCGCACTTTTTAGCAAATCCCAAAGCCGCTTTGGTAGGCTCGCCATCCTTGAAAGCGATTTCCAGGGGCGCTCCGAAAAACTCTTCGTAGGTGGTATCTTGGCGTGTTTTGAACTCTCTATGCCACAGTACGAGGCGCCTGGGAGTGTAATACAATTCGAACTCACACAAAAGCCCATACTCTTCGAGTATCTTCTCCCACTTCTTTTCGATATGCGGTAACTCTTTTAAAAAGGGGATGGCGGGAAGCTCTTCGACTCCGATTTCTATCAAGAGAGGTTTGGTCATCACTATCCTTTACACTCACAAAATGGCTGCAAAATTGTAACACTTATTTGCTTAATCACACTACTCTTCGCCTCGCTTGTGGTGCCCCTTTTGGTGGTGGTAGCCTACGACGAGCCAAATCATAAAGAGCACGAAAAGCGTGGTCATGACAAAATCAACAATATCTTTCACAAAACACTCCATAGTTTTGTCGTATCGCTTCATAAAGGATGATGCCTGCACTCACGGCCAGATTGAGACTGCGTCCCTCTCTCGCCATAGGAATGGTAACGGTGCGCGTTGGGTTGGCTTGCAAAAGCTCGCTATCTAGCCCCTTGGTTTCGCTTCCAAAAAGCAGATAATCGCCCGGAGCAAACCTCGCTTCAAAATAGGGACGCTGCGATTTCGTGGTAGCAAGCCAACAGCGATCCATAGGAACGCTCGCCAAAAACTCCTCCAAACTCTCCCAAACTACCAGATCGAGTTTGTGCCAATAATCGAGCCCTGCACGCCGCACCGACTTTTCGTCGATGGAAAAACCGAGGGGTTTTACTAGATGCAGGCGTGATGCGGTATTGACGCAAAGGCGTCCGATATTGCCCGTATTGGGTGGAATCTGCGGATGCACGAGCACCACGTTAAACATCAAAAAATCACCGTCTTGTTGGCATAGACAAAGATGCGATCTTCGATAGCTAACCCCAGTGCGCGCGCGAGCACCACCTTCTCCACATCACGACCCGCTTTGCGCATCTGCTGCCAATTATAGGTGTGATCGACAGGGATAACGTCTTGGGCGATTATGGGACCCTCATCGAGGTTGTTGTTGACAAAGTGTGCAGTGGCACCGATAATCTTCACACCTCTATCATACGCTTGCTTGTAAGGATTGGCGCCGATGAAAGCGGGCAAGAAGGAGTGGTGGATATTGATGATGCGATTTTCGAAGCGCTCCACAAAAGCGGGAGTAAGGATACGCATATATTTTGCTAGCACGATATAATCTATCTCACCGAAGCCTTCCAAAACCTCCAAAATCTTCTCTTCATGCTCGCTGCGCCCAAGCCCTTCATGGGAGACGTGGTGATACGCAATACCAAACTTCTCCACCAAAGGCCGCAGCAGGTCGTAGTTGGAGACCACTCCCAGAATGTCTGCGGCCAATTCTCCATCGTAGTGGCGTATGAGGATATCACCCAAAACATGGCTCTCTTTTGTAGCCATCACCACGATGCGCTTTTTTTGCGGCACTATGACACGTACGTTGGCATCGTCCGGGAGGGCGTTACGCAGCGCCTGCTCAAGCTCTTTTTGCTCCACCTTGCCCCGCACGACACTCCGCATAAAAAACTTGTTGTTTTCTCTATCGACAAACTCGTCGTTCTTTTCGATATTGAAGTCCATCTCGTAAAAGAGCTTGGAGATGGTATAGACCAATCCTTTTTGGTCCTGGCAGTCTATGAGCACACGGTATGTCTTCACTTTGCAAACCTTTGTCGTATGATTTGAAGCGTTCTTCGGCGTAGCTCCTCACCCAAGGCTTTGCCACTCAAACCCTCGGCGAGAAGCTCACTGGCCGCTATGGGGCGAAAAGGCGCATCCCAAAGCCCGAGCGCTTTGGCTCTTCTTTTCACATCCGGTTTGTAATTTCCTAGATACTCTTTGAGCCCGAAACGCATGGCAAGAGCAGCCAAAAATCTGTCGCTGCGTCGTTTTGGGAGCGATTTTTGCTTGCGGAAGGCTTTGTAGTATTCGTTGGGAGTATGGAGTGCATCAAGAAAGTGCTCAAAACTTTTGTGCATGTTTTTAGCGAGGATATAGAGAAAGTAAAATTTTTTTAGATGCTCCTCAAAACGGGGAAGTGCATGCTGCATTTCAAGTGCGGTGCGCACAAACTGTGCACGAGAAAGCTCTACTTTAAAAAGCTTGTGGGCAATTTCTAGATAAAAGAGATAAAAGAGGCCATAGTGCAAAAAAGATGCGCGAAACATCTTCTCAAATTCCCAAAAAATCCTCTCATGCGAAAGATCGTCCAGTGCGATATCGCGCATGATACGAGCGCTCGATTCTTCGATACGATACCCAAAACGGGCGCTGAACTGCATGCCGCGAAGCACTCGTAGGCTATCTTCTTTGAATTTCTCGCTATCTATGATGGCAATGCGCCGATGTTCGATATCTTCGACCCCTCCCCAAAAATCCAACAGCTTGCCGCTAAAGATATCAAGCATCAAAGCGTTCATGCGAAAGTCGCGACGCATACTCGCCTCTTTTTCATCTTTGGCGAGCTCCACCCTAAAAGCCCTATGTCCCCGCCCCACTTTACTCTCGATACGCGGCAAGGAGATATCGATATTTTGTTTGTATTTATAGACAAAAAAGCTTTTGCCCACGCCTTTGGCACCCAGTTTTTGCATCAAAGTATCGAAAGTTTGCGGCTCTATGCCGTAGACCTCGATATCGAGGTCCACGATGGGAGCGTGGGCTTGGCCGATGGCGTTGCGCACCAGGTCACGCACACTGCCACCTACCATATAGACGCGTTTTGTATAGGGAGAGAAAAATTGACGCAGATGTGCAAGCTCTTGAGCAAGACTTTCAGGAAGTGCCGCGAGGAGTTCGGGGTAGAACCCCTCATGCCTAAACTTCGCTTGCATACTGGGCGATGAGGCTTCCCATCTCACTGGTGGTGACCACCTCTTTGGCATCGAAGCTTGCCAAATCTTTGGTGCGGTAGCCCTCTTTGAGCACGCGTTTTATCGCTTCGTCGATCCTATCGGCCGCTTTTTCTTCACCGAATTGATAGCGAAGCATCATGGCTGCACTGGCGATGGTGGCTATCGGGTTCGCAATACCCTGGCCTGCGATATCGGGGGCACTCCCGTGGATCGGCTCGTATAGCCCATGCTCCTTGCCCACGCTGGCGCTGGGTAGCAGCCCGATAGAGCCGCTGAGCATGCTCGCCTCGTCGCTGAGGATATCGCCGAAGATATTACCGGTAAGGATGACGTCAAACTGTTTAGGGTCGCGCACCAGCTGCATCGCGGCGTTGTCCACGTACATATGCTCCAACGCCACCTCAGGAAAGTCCGCTGCCACTTCATTTACGGTATCGCGCCATAGCTGGCTTACTTCCAACACGTTCGCCTTGTCTACGGATGTGACCTTCTTTTTACGCTTCATGGCTATATCGAAGGCCACTTTAGCGATGCGGCGCACTTCATCCTTGGTATAAACCATAGTGTTGTAGGCTTTTTCCCCTTCATATGCCCTGGGCTGACCGAAGTAGATGCCGCCTATAAGCTCACGTACCACCACAAGGTCCGTACCTTGGATTACTTCTGGCTTAAGCGTCGAAGCATTGACAAGCTCGTCATAGACCGTCACCGGACGGAGATTCGCGAAAACTTCGAGAGCCTTGCGCAGTTTCAATAGCCCCGTCTCAGGACGCTTGTCTCGTGGTAAATCATCCCATTTGGGTCCCCCGATAGCTCCAAAAAGCACGGCGTCGCACTCTTTGGCTATGCGAATCGTCTCTTCTGGAATAGGATCGCCCGTCACGTCAATAGCGGCTCCTCCTAACAGCGCTTCTTTATAGGCGATTTCAAAACCCTCTTTGACACTTACTGCATCGAGGACTTTCACCGCCTCGTCAATGATTTCAGGCCCGATGCCATCACCCTTGATAAGGGCTACGCTGTAGCGTCTCATGACTGCTCCTCTAAGATTTTAGCCTTAGCATAGTTCATAAGTCCTCCGCATGAGAGCAACTCCTGCATAAATGGAGGAATCGGAGTGAATTTATACTCTACGTGCTTATTGAGATCTTTGATGACACCGTTATCCATGTCGATGCTTATAAGATCGCCCTCATTGATCTTGTCGGCTTCCGGAAGCTCGAAGATGGGCAGCCCCATATTAAAGGCGTTGCGATAGAAGATACGTGCGAAACTCTTGGCCACTACCGCTGCTACGCCGGCAGCTTTAAGAGCGATAGGTGCGTGCTCGCGGCTGCTGCCACAGCCAAAGTTTTCACCCGCTACGATAATGTCGCCTGGCTGAAGCTTTTTTACAAATTCAGGATCGGCATCTTCCATCACGTGCTTGGCAAGCTCATGGGGGTCGGAGGTGTTGAGATAGCGTGCGGCTATGATGAGATCGGTATCGATATTGTCACCAAACTTCCACACTTTTCCGGTGATAACGTTCATTCTATCTCCTAGAAATTTTTGGTGATTGTAGCAAAATCCTCGCCATTTAGCAAAAACTTGCGTATTGATAAATTTATGGTATAATTGGGCGCATTTTAGCCACCCCGAACTTCTACAAGGAGCTACCGAATATGGCTGCAAAAGATCTCAATAAAAAACTTGAAGATTTTTTTGCCGAGCATAAAGACGGGTATGTGACATATGAGCAGCTCGTAGAGCTATTCGATCGTCAACCGACACTCGCACAGGCAAAAAAGATTTTAGCACTCCAGAAAAAATATAACGTCGATATCATCACCAGCGGAGAGGCAGCCAAGAAACTCAATATCGAAGAGAAGGCCAAAAAAGAGGAAGAGCGCAAGAAACTTACCGAAGAGGAGCTTGCGGAAGAGTTCGACCTGACAAAAGATAAAGAGCTCTTGGAGTGGAGCCGAAGCGATAGCCCCGTGCGTATGTATCTGCGCGAAATGGGACAGATTCCGCTTTTAACCAAAGAAGAAGAGATCGAACTTTCTAAAAAAATCGAGCTTGGCGAAAACATCATACTCGATGCTATCTGTTCGGTCCCCTATTTGATCGATTTTATCCTCGATTATAAAGAGCCCCTTATCAATCGCGAGCGTCGCGTCAAAGAGCTCTTTAAGAGCTTTGAAGAAGAAAGCGACGAGGAAGAAGAGGAAAATCTCGACAAAGAGGCCAAAAAGGCCAAAAAGTACTCCAAACGCGAAAAGAAAATCATTGAGCTGTTTAAGGCATTAGAGAAAGCCAAAAAAGAGTGGCTCAAGGTGCGTGACAAACAGCTTCCCGAAGATGCAAGCGAAGAGGAGAAGTTCCATCACGAACTGGTAGTGGCTTTTAAGAAAAAGCAGCTCAAAGAGCGCCTTTTGGAGCTGGGACCCACTAGCAAGCTCATTAACGAACTGGTCAAGTCGATGGAAACGGCGCTCAAAAGCGACGAAGGCTTCGAAAAAGAGCTCAAAAAACTCGAATATCGCCTGCCGCTTTTTAACGAGCAGCTGCGTGAAAACCACCGCAAGCTTCTCGAAGAGATCACTAAGCTCTCCAAAGAGGAGATCGCCGCACGCGTACCGGAAGCGACGATGGTAAGCACCTATATGGATATCAAGAAGCTCTTTTTGGCCAAAGAGGCCAGCAAAAAAGGCTTCAATCTCGAGCCTGAAAAGCTTGCAGAAATCCTCGAGCAGATAAAACGCGGCAAAAAAATCAGCGAAGAGGCTAAAGAGCGCATGGCCAAATCGAACCTGCGCCTCGTGGTTTCCATCGCCAAGCGCTATACCAACCGCGGCCTGCCCTTTTTGGATCTCATCCAAGAGGGTAACATCGGCCTGATGAAAGCGGTGGACAAGTTCGAATACAAAAAGGGATACAAATTCTCCACCTACGCCACATGGTGGATCCGTCAGGCCATCAGCCGCGCTATCGCCGATCAGGCACGCACTATCCGTATCCCTATACACATGATAGAGACTATCAATCGCATCAACAAAATCATTCGCAAGCATCTCCAAGAGACGGGGAAAGAGCCTGATGTGGAAACCATCGCAAAAGAGGTGGGGCTTCCTGTAGACAAAGTCAAAAACGTCATCAAAATCACCAAAGAGCCCGTAAGCCTCGAAGCACCTATCGGAAACGAGGAGGATGGGAAATTCGGTGATTTCATCGAAGACAAGAACGCTCCCAATCCCGTCGATGTGATTATGCGCGAAGATATGAAACAAAAAATCGATGAAATTCTCGACCATCTCAACGAGCGGGAAAAGGCGGTGGTACGTATGCGCTTCGGTCTCATGCCCGATGAGAGCGACCGCACTCTCGAAGAGATCGGAAAAGAGCTCAATGTCACACGCGAACGCGTCCGCCAAATCGAAAGCAGCGCTATCAAAAAACTCAAACACCCCAAAGTGGGAAGAAAGATCAAAAACTACATCGAAGACTGACCTTCGGGCAATAGCGCCAGCACCAGTGCCGCTATCGGCACGATGGCGAGCCCCGCTAGGAAACTCATAGGCTCAAAAAGCCCCTTGCGAATCAACACGAGAATACTGACCACCAGCACCCCGTAGCCGGCCAAGCGAAAAGGCGAGAAGAATCCCCCGGCACCCATCACGAAATGTCGCAAACCTGCACGTTTGGACTTTATCTTCGCCTTCTCCTCTTCCAATATCTCACGCGGACTCTTGTCGCAAGGCTTTGTCTCTTCATAGAGCTCAAACCTATCCTCTATCTCATCGATACTATCACGCCCCGTTATATCGATGCGCTTTTGTACCACTCTCTTGTAGCCCCAAAAAGAGCCGAGGACTATAAACAGCGAAGATATGAAAGCAAGCTGGGAATTAAGAAGGAAATAGCGAGAAGCGAAAAAGGAGTACGAGATAAATAGGAGATCGATGAGAATGACGATACGAAAGAAGCGTTTCACTTTTCGAACTCTTCCAAATCCTCGTCTTCACTGCCGTCATAGTAGTTTTTGTAACGAGGATTCTTGGCCAGCTCGTCAAGCTCTCGTTTTTGCTTTTTGTACGCGATGTAGATATTGTTGATAGCTGCACCCACGCCTATGAAGACTCCCAGCCACAATAGCCACCCCTGGCCAAAGAGCGAGCGCAGCCAAAGCCCTAGACCGATACCGATCAAGATGGCCACGACGATGGAAATGCCCAAAGAGAGCGACTCCGCTCCTTCCAAAATTTTACGATATTTTGGCTCTTTCATACCAGTTTCTTCATCGCTTCTTCGATTTTTTCGAGCGTCTCGTCGATGAGCTTCTCATCGAGGGGCTCGCAGATAAATCCCGCTTCGAATTGACTGCAAGCAAAATAGACTCCCCTCTTAATCATCTCTTGATGAAAACGCGCGAAAAACTCCAGGTCGCTTCTTTTGGCATCATCGAAGTTTTTGACGGGGTTTTCGTTAAAGAAAAAGCCAAACATGCTGCCGCGCACTTCTACTTGGAGCGGCACGCCGTGGGCATCGGCGATTTTTTTGAAGCCTCCCACGAGCCCTTTGGCGCGTGCTTCGAGAATTTCGAAAATTTTAGGATTTGCCTTGAGGCGGCGAATGACACTGAGCCCTGCAGCCATGGCAACCGGATTGCCACTTAGCGTCCCTGCCTGGTACACAGGGCCTTCGGGGCTGAGATGCGCCATGATTTCCGCACGCGCACCAAAAGCCCCCACAGGCATGCCGCCACCTATCACTTTGCCAAATGTCACCATATCGGGTACCACGTCCGTGTAGCCCTGCGCACCGCGCAAAGATGCACGAAAGCCGCTCATCACTTCATCGAAAATAAGCAACGCTCCATGCTCGTCGCATAGCTTGCGCAATCCTTGCAAGAACTCTTCCTCTGCCGGCACTAGCCCCATATTGCCGGCTATCGGCTCGATGATAACACATGCGATATTAGCACTAGCTTCGAAGCAGCGTTTCACGCTCTCAAGGTCGTTGTAGCGCGCTAAGAGGGTATGCTTGGTAAAATCTGCAGGCACACCGGGGCTGCTGGGATTTCCGAAAGTCGCCGCACCGCTTCCGGCACTCACTAAAAGCGAATCGCTATGCCCATGGTAGCACCCTTCAAATTTTATAATATCGTCACGCCCCGTATAGCCTCGCGCCAATCTAATGGCACTCATCACCGCTTCGGTACCGCTACTGACAAAACGTATCTTGTCGATATTATCAAATAGCTCCACTATCTCTTTGGCAAGCTCCGTCTCCAAAAGCGTGGGAGCACCGAAGCTTAGCCCTTTTTGGGCCTGTTCGCAGACTGCATCTAAGGTCTCTTTGTCTGCATGTCCGAAAATGAGAGGCCCCCAGCTTTGCACATAGTCGATGTAACGATTGCCGTCGATATCATAAAGATAGGCACCTTCACCCCGCTCGATAAAAGGAGGTACGCCTCCTACGCTTTTAAAAGCACGCACGGGTGAATCTACGCCGCCCGGGATGTAGCGCAACGCCTCTTCATATGCAGCTTTACTTCTTTCTAGCATGCTATGCCTTTTTTATTTTGATTTTATCCTAATTTTCATTATAATCCCTTTATGAATAGACTCGCTCTCTCCTTTTTTCTGGCGCTGTTTTTGTATCTTCTTCTCTTTAGCATCATCAAATATGATTTCGCAAAAAATCGACGCATTATCACGCCACCGGAGCGCCATCGCATCTCGATATCCGCGCTGCGCATCCTCAAAGCACAAAAACCGACTCCCAAAAAGAGCACACCTCAAACCCGCACAGCCATATCACCGTTACAGCATCCACACACTCAACAAACCAAGCCTACAAAGGCTCGACCTATTATCAAAAAAAATAGAAAAAAGATGATAAAACTACTGCCCAAAAAGCATAAGAGACAAAGTACATCTTCACGGAAAAAAAAGATACGGCAAATACCACGCAAAAGAAATCTTGCAAAAAGCGTGCCCAGTCTCGAACAACTTTTTGCAAAAAAGAGCAACCCTGTGCCAAAAAGCACAATGCGTCTACCCGCCAATATCCGCAAACTCTACAAAGACGAATACGAAAGCTTCACGAAAAACCAAAAACGTTTCATTCGCGACAATTTGGAAAAAATCGCAGCGATTACGCAAAAGTATCTTTACTTGCGTGGCTATCCCTATATTGCGGCAAAGATGAAAGAAGAGGGAGTGAATGTAGTGGAGTTTTTTCTCCACCCAAACGGCGATATCACGCAGCTACGTATCATCAAATCGAGCGGCTATGAAGCTCTTGATAAAAACAGCATCGAAACTATAAAAACGGCCTACAAAGACTATCCCTGGCCTAAAGAGACGACAAAGATTCGTATTTTGGTACGATATAGTATCATCTATTAAACATAGCAGTTCTTCTCCACAAACTGCTTGGGAGCATCGAAGTAATACCCTTGCGCAAAATCGACTCCAAGCTCTTTTATCTTTTGATAAATCTCTTGGTTGCTTACATACTCAGAAACGGTTTTTACACCCTTTTTCTTGGCGAAATCTACAATCGTAGATACGATGAGCTCAGAATCGCTGTTATGACAGATGTTTTTGACAAGCGAGCCGTCAATTTTGATATAGTCGATAGGGAGTTTGAGTATATGTTCGAAATTTGAGTACCCGGTACCAAAATCATCTATCGCAATTTGGCATCCCAAAGCTTTCATTTTTGTGACAAATACATAGACCTTATCGTAATTTTCTATTCCTTCTGACTCCACTATCTCCAATATAATGCGTTCATTCACTCCATAACGGTTGATATTCTCTTCTAAAATCGCGACTATATCCTGGTTAAGAATATCTATTATAGAAAGATTAAGAGAAAAGCTACAAGAGCTTCCTTGGAAATATTCGCAGCTTTTTTGAATCATAATTTCGGTGAGTTTAAAATAAAAACGGCTCTTTTTAGCTATTTCGAGAAAATGCGCCGGAGAGATGAAGGACCCGTCATCATCTATTATGCGCACGAGGCACTCATACCCTTTAGGAAGTCCGTTCTCCACATAAACGATAGGTTGGAAAAAAGGTACCACCCTATCGAGTTCGATAGATTTTTTAAGCTTTTTGATCCATTCGATATTGTTTTGGTACTGTTTTTCGACCTCTTTGTCTTCTTGGAGGTATATTTCGTATGGCTTGCGCAGCTTTCTCGCTTTTTTGAGAGCGATATCCGCTTTTTCCAAAGCCCCCTCTTTTTGGAGCGAGGCACCCATCGTTACATGAAGCGAGAGCTCTTTATCTCCGTGAAAAAAGATCATATTTTCGATCTTCTGACCCAACATCTGCAAAAAGTAATCGATATCGCTTTTGCTCATTTTACCTTTAAAAAGAAGCGCAAACTCGTCTCCTGAAAGCCTGTAAAGTTGTGGATTGTTCGTTTTGAGGAGAGTTTTGACCTTTTGGGCGAAATTGACAAGAATCTTGTCGCCTATTTGATGGCCGAAAAAGTCGTTTATCTCCTTGAAATTATCGATATTAATGACCACGAGTGCTGCATCTTGGGCGTCATCCATATCTTCTTGGAGTTTCATACGATTATAAAGACCCGTTAAGTTATCGATATAGAGACGGCGTTTGAGCTCATCGGTTTTCTCTTTAACCTTCTCCTCAAGCATAGCATTGATATTTTCTTGGCGCTTGGCATAGTTTGTTATGCGGTTGTGCATGCTTTGCAGCGCTTTGGAAATGAGCCCTATTTCATCGTTCCTATCGGTATATTCGAGCTGTAAATCCTTTTTCGGCGAATAGTCCACGAGCTTGGCGGCTATCTGTTTGAGAGGATTGAGAAGCCTATCGATATAAAAGCCAAAAAGCACCATAACACCTATGATGCCTAGCAAAAACTGCCACAGAAGTTTATTATATTTCTTTACCAAACGATTATAGTGCTCATAAGAATAGATAACGTGCATGCGTCCCAAAGATTGGTCGGAATTTGGTTTTGTTATTTTTTTAGTAAAGATGAAATACTCGGATGCCTTCATCCCTTTTTTGAGTTTGGTGCTAATGACTTTTCCATGGTCGATAATCGTAATACCGAGGATATTTTGGTTGGTTTTAAGCACTTCGTTGATAATGTGAGAGACTTTATCGTTAAATCCCAAATACATATTCATCGCAACGCTGGGCAAAATAGTGTCGATAATTGTTTGAGCTTTCTCTTCTTCCATCTTTTTAAAAGCATTTTTCCCGGCCTCTTCGAATGTATAAAAAATAGCTACGCTCAAAGCAAGGGCGAGCATACCGAGATAGATGAGAATTCTTGTAGTCAGTGAGTTTTTTGGTCGTATCACCTGTCACTCCACGATTTTTGCAATAGTAAAGAGAGCATCGACAAAATCGAATCGCTCTTGTTGCAGCACATCTTTTTTGATATAGATGCGTACATCCTTTTCGATCGCAACATTACATAAAAACCCGAAATCCAAATCATGACGGTCATAGGTAAAAGAGTAGATATATTTGTGTCGAATCATCTGAGCCACTTTTTTGAGTTTAGCATCGCTGCTACGCAGTACATATACGGCGTCGCAACGCTTCTTAGGATGTTTATCGGCTATAAAAGGAGCAAATTTTAGGCTATGCATACGAACAGGTAGCGAATCTATCTTAGAATAATGTTTGGCAATGGTTTGTACAAGGTTATCGGCAACAGAGGTGTCGATCTCTTCGTGAAGGATGCAAAAATCGATCTTACCATCTTCGATATGGTCGCGTAGTTTTTGGTCAAAGCCGATAATTTTGGGATAGACTGAGGCTTGGGTTTGCAGTAAAAAGGCGTTATACTCATATCCAAAAAGCAGCGAAACCGCCAGCCCAAAAGCGACTATCCAGCGCATTAGAAACCTCGCTTAAGAACCACCATAAAGGTGCGCCCTTTGGTGGTCGGATAGTCATTAGTGTATGTGTAGGGCTTGGATGGATAGCGAATATCTTCATCCAAGAGATTTTTCAAAGCTAGCGTGAACTCCCAGCCATCGCTGCGCCAGGATATATCGGCTCCCAGATCGAAATATCCTTTTAAGTCTTTTCTCGTATCATAATAAACGCGCCGCTTTTCGCCCACGTAACGTCCCGTAAGCGCTGCATGCAAATGTGCATTGAACGCTCTTTTGAGGGCCAATTTCGCCATATGGGTCGCTACATTGTTGAGGGGATGGTGCCGCGCGCAGTGCCCGTAGACATAGGAATAGTTGGCATAGATCGAAGTAGCGAGATCGAGACTTTTTCTTAGCTCCAGTTCCAAGCCATAGATTCTGTTCTTAGCGGCATTACGAAACTCTCTTTCGGTATTGATATTGTTAATGAGATCTTTATTGCGCAGATAAAAGAGCGAAATCTGTACAAAATCGTCGGCATTAAACTTTCTAATATAACTCGCTTCCAGGGCATGAACGATCTCGGGACCGAGCTCTTCGTTACCCACACGGGTTGTATTGTTTATAGTATAGAGCTCTTGCCACGATGGATCGCGATGCGAGCGACTTGCCAAAAATTTGAAAATATTGTCGCTGTCATAACGATAGACGGCACTAAAACGCGGATTGAGCTGATCGTAGCGACCCAGAATCTTCTCATAGTTAAGCCCTAGATAGATATCGAGTTTGGGGGATAGAGCGATGGAATCGGAAATATAGGCTATCTGACGCAATCTCTTAGCGTTTGGATTGATAAAAGGTCGGGATCTCGAGTAGTCCACAATCGTGTCATTACCGGGTACAAGGCTTGTAGTGACGGTACGTACTCTTTTGCTCTTTTCGTGCGTCAAAAGCACGCCGAAATCGAGAGTGTGGTTTGCAAATGCGCTGTTTTTTAAATCGATTTGGAGATAGTCTCTATGTTGCTTGGATTCATAAGTACCGTAAAATCCATGTGTAAATGTTTTGCCGGCATATTGCAACCCAGCAGGCGCGACGCGGGAAGTGTCGAAAAATCCATCGATTATACGCCCTACTTTGAGGTTCACGATGCTCTGTTGCCACTGCTTGCGATAGCCTAGCTCCACTATGCGGCTAGGAAGTTTGAGATAGTCCCCCATGCGGGGACGGATGTTGCTGATACCAAACGCCGCGCCGTGCTTGTAATGGTTGTCGCGAAGACGAAGGGTAAACTCTTTGTAGCTAAAGGTAGCGGCAATGGAGTAGTTTTCGAGCCACATAGGCACGTCACCGCTACTGGCAAGATGTCTGTTTACATCACCGTAGGCTCCCGTAGCCAGCGCATCGGGACCGGCAAAGAGCTTCTTGTGGTCGTCATGATAGTAAACCTCGAGATATCCTTTGAGACCTTTGTAGATAAAATTTTTGTACCCGCCGACGATTTTGGTGCGATAAGACCCCGCTTTGATAAAGGCTCGGCCCTGTGTAGCTCCATCTTCTGCGTAGGTAGTAACGTAGATGGACCCGGCAAAGGCGTTGTACCCTTCTGCTTTACTGCCCGGTCCCCTAATCACCTCGATGCGTTTGATGAGTTCGATGGGCATATCGAGGTAATTGGAGTATTGATCAAACATAGTGTCGTTGACCAGTACTCCGTCGATGAAGAGCTTGCTCTGACCGTAGGCGAAGGGATTGGATCCGCGAAAGATAGCGGTCTTTACATCGAGATTGTCACCGTAGATATCAAGACCGGGGACCAGCTCCAGCGCTTCTTTGAGATTTTGGACACCCAGCTTTTCGAGTTCGCTCCCCCTATACACGGATACGATATGAGGCAGGTAAAATTCGTTCTCTTTGGTTTGTGACGCTTTTTGGGAGAGTAGCTGGAGCTGGGAGGCAAGTTGTGCGATATCTTCTTGGGCAAAGAGTGCTAGCGACAGGAGCGAGAGTGCAATTTTTTTAACCATGGTTCCTTGCTTTCGTAATACTCTATGAGTTTCGGGTTATCGGCGCCGAGACGATGCACATACAACAAACACGGCAATCGCGGCGACCCGTAGCCGCTCTGCTCGGGACCTATGACATCGAAATGCACGTTATACATCTTTAAAAGCCTCTTGAACCTACGCTCTATCGCGCTATAGGCATACTCTAGGCCGTATCTGCGCATCGTAAAATAGACGTGGCGCTTGATAAAGCCGTCTATGATAGTTTTAGTATCGTGCATCGTGCGATATTTTTTAGCCACGAAAAGCCTCGATATCTCACACAGACTATCCCGTTTCATATCTAATAGTTTTCTGATAGGCTCGTTGATTTTCATATACTTTTCCGTAGGATACGGTATGGGTGCATGATGGATTATGCGTGTGGTGGCTACGATATTGCACTCATCATCCAGCGCCACAAAGTGGGTGGAGTATTCGTCCCACTCATCGCGCTCCTTGTGCCCCTCGTACATGTCGGGATCGAAAAATCCGAGCTCTTCCACCACGATATCATAGCGAAAGCGAAATATCTCTTCGAGGGTGTCGCTATCATTCACTTCATAAAAGCGAATCATTCCTCTCCTCGTTGCAAGATGTTGAGAGCATCTTTGTAAATAGGTTCGTCTATAAAACCGTATTTCTCGTCGCGAAAGCCGGTGATACCTCGAGCTGCCATGGCTTCGAATCGCTCTTTGATGTAGCGCGCCTTTTGCATATCGAAACTTTTGAAAATGCGATTTACCACGGCCACTTGATCGGGAGAGATGCAGGCCTTCGCTTCATAGCCCATCGCCTTTTCATGCTCGCACCAATCCGAAAAACCCTCCAAATCTTTGTAGTCTTGATAGACGAAGGATACTGCCTCGGCTCCCGCGCTACGCGTATCGACCAAAAACTTGGCCAAAATATAATCGATAGTGGGATTACCGAGTTTGAGGATGCTTTGGGGCAAAGCGAGGTCTGCAAGAAGATCCAAAATGCCCAGATAGAGCACTTCCGCACCCGATTCGGCTATAGAAGCGATATTTTGGAACGCCTCTTTGGTCTCACACGATGCATGCAGATCAATAGCTGGATCCACCAGTGCACGGGCTCTTTTGATATCTTCCTTGCTGCGTACTTTGGGAATTCTGATTGCGTCGGGCAAGAAGCGGTTGAGTAACGCTATCTCTTGGTCTCCTCCTTCATCGAGAGGATTGATTCGCACCACGAGCAAAGGTGTGTCTGTAGGTAGATTTTGTAGAAAGTAACAAAGAGCCAAAAGCGCTATTCGCTTCATTTCGGGCGCTACACCATCTTCTAAATTGAGAATCAACGCATCGGCTGCAAGTTCGTCGATTTTGTTGAGATGCTTGGCTCGGTGGGCAGAGACCATCAACGCCGAAGAGAAACGTCCTTTGCGAGGCTCTCTTTTAGCACCGGTAAGTTTGGAGAGAAAAAAGTGTTCATCCTTGTTGGCAATAGCCTCTTGTATGAGGCTAAGATGCTCGGCATCGAAAATCATTGGGCTCTCTTTTTCACCAGATAGTAGTAGAGGGTCTTTATCTCATGGTCCGTTAAAAAGTAGTGCGGCATCAATCTGTGTTTTCCAGTGGTGAGGGCTTTGTAGAAACGTTTGTATCCCAGCTTCGTAATATCGGGGGCGAGTATGGTTTTGGTTTCGTTATTGTCGGTATGATAGCTTCCGAGAAGCCTCCCTCGCCCATCTATGCCGTGGCATTTATGACACCCTATACCTCTGGGATTTTGGTAGAGCATTTTTGCATATTCGTCGCGAGTAATGAATGAATCTGCGATGAGGCCTGCGGCCAAGAAAAGTAAAAGAGTCTTTTTCACGCCTCCCCTTAAACCAAATCACAATATCTTTTTGTTATCATATCGAAAATTTTTTAGAAATTCCCTAAAAGAGGCAGCATGCAGATACTCGACGGAAAAGCTCTCTCGCAAAAAATCACCCAAAAAGTCAAAGAAGAGACCCAAGAGCTCAAAGAGCGTCACGGCATCATCCCGGGCCTCGCCGTCATCCTCGTGGGCGACGATCCGGCCAGCCACACATACGTGAAGATGAAAGAGAGTGCCTGCGAAAAGGTGGGTTTTTACTCTATCGTCCACAAAATGCCCGCATCCATCAACCAAGAGGAGATCGAAGAGACGATCCGTATGATGAATAATAACCCCAACATCCACGGCATCCTCGTCCAGCTTCCCCTGCCACAGCATATCGACACCACCCGCATCCTCGAGCTCATCGATCCTTCTAAAGATGTGGACGGTTTCCACCCCTACAACTTCGGCCGCCTCATGGAGGGGCTCGACACCTTCGCACCCTGTACGCCATTGGGTGTGATGGAGATGCTCGCAGCCTACGATATCGACCCAAAAGGCATGGACGTATGTGTAGTGGGAGCGAGCAACATCGTGGGCAAACCTATGGCGGCACTGCTTCTCAATGCCAATGCCACAGTCGATATTTGCCATATTTACACAAAAGACCTACAATCACATACCAAAAAGGCGGATATGGTAGTAGTGGGCGTAGGCAAACCGAATCTCATCACTGCCGATATGGTCAAAGATGGGGCCGTCGTCGTAGATATCGGTATCAATAAGCTCCCCGACGGCAAACTGGTAGGCGATGTAGATTTTGAAAACGTGAGCAAAAAAGCCTCCTACATCACTCCCGTCCCCGGCGGTGTAGGGCCTATGACCATCGCTATGCTGCTCAAAAACACCCTCAAAGCCGCCAAACAAAGGATTAAGGCTTGAAGAAAAGACTTTTACAGTTGTATCACTGGTCCAATACCTGGACCGGTACCATCGTTATCGTACTCCTCGTTATATTTTTCGTAGCCCAAGCTTTTGTTATTCCTAGCGGCAGCATGAAAAATACCCTCCTTATCGGCGACCACCTCTTTGTAAAAAAGTTCGCCTACGGCGTACCTACTCCTCATATTCCATGGCTAGAAATCCCTGTCCTTCCCGATACCGACGGTGACGGCCATCTCATTCGGGGAGAGGGTCCCAAACGAGGCGACATCGTCATATTTCGCTATCCGGTCAATCCCAAAATCCACTATGTCAAACGCTGCGTAGCGGTAGGCGGCGATATGCTCTTTGTGCACAATAAGGACCTCTACCTCCATCCTCATGAAGGCAACGACTACATCAAAACACACTATCCCAAAGAGAGCATTATCGAGATAGAGGGACTTCTGTGGGTCAAAAACCCCTACATGCACGAACACCCCGGCATCCACCATGATCCCCAAATTACTCGCGGCAAAGGCTATCCCATCCAGATCTTCGATTTTCCGCCCATCGAAGTGCCGAAAGATCACTACTTCATGATGGGAGACAATCGCGACCATAGCAACGATAGCCGTTTTTGGGGCACGGTGCCTTACAAACTGATAGTAGGCAAGCCCTGGTTCATCTACTGGAGTTGGGATAAAAACTACATCCCTCGCTGGGAGAGAATGGGTAAAACCGTCGACGAAATTGAAGATGAGATGAGGCAAAAACGTGCTCACCGTTAAGATGATCAATATCATCGCGATGATTCTCGCACTCACAGTCTCGGTCGTGGGACATGAGATCATGCACGGTCTCGTGGCTTACAAGCTGGGCGATCCCACTGCCAAAATGGCCGGGCGTCTGAGCATCAATCCCATTCGCCATATCGATCCTATCGGTACCATCTTGGTACCGGCGATTTTGTATATCACCAATGCAGGCTTCCTCTTTGGCTGGGCCAAACCGGTGCCCGTCAACATGCAAATAGTCCTTCAAAACGCGGGCGAACTCGGTGCCATCGCCGTAAGCCTCGCAGGCGTCACGTACAACTTCATCCTCGCTATAATCAGCGCTTTTGCCCTGAGTTTCATAGGTGAGCCCCACTCTACCTTCGCACTCTTTTTCTTTTTGTTTTTCGCACAGAGCGTACTTATCAATATCGTCCTTGGCGTCTTTAATCTTTGGCCCATTCCGCCGCTTGACGGTGCCAATGCCGTGATGTATTTAGCAAGACTCTTGCGTCTTGATGCAGTTGTGCGACTCTATGCCTATCTTTTCCCCTATGGGATGGTAATCCTCATTCTCATACTCATGACACCCCTGAGCGCCGTGCTCTTTGCACCGGTCTACTATCTTTTGGTGTTTCTTTCATCTTGGACCGGTATCGATTTTATCCATCTTCTCAACACCATCGAAAGGATGACGCAATGAAAGTTTTCATCGGTAGCGACCATGCAGGCTTCGCCGTCAAGGGTCTTGTCAAAGAGCTTTTGGAAAAACGAGGCTTCGAGGTAGAAGATCTTGGCACCTACAGCGCCGAGCGCGTGGACTATCCCGACTACGCTGCCAAGGTAGCGCGCGCCGTAGCAGACAATCCCGGCACATGGGGCGTGCTCATCTGCGGCACAGGCATTGGCATGAGTATCGCAGCCAATAAAATCAAAGGCATCCGCGCAGCCGAAGTGCATGATTACTACACGGCCCAAATGGCACGTGCACACAACGACGCGAACGTGCTCTGCTTCGGTGAGCGCGTAGTGGGTCCGGGCGTGATAGAGTCCATTATCGACGCTTGGTGCTCTACGGAGTTTGAAGGCGGACGCCACGCGGGACGCGTCGCGAAAATCATGGCATTGGAAGAGTGATGGGTATCGAAGTAGTCGGTTACGTCTTTTTCGCACTTTTGATGGTCATTCTCATAGGTATGAAAATCATTCTCTTTGGAGGCAAAAAATGATCGATAGAGATTTCCTCCTCTCCACGATTCGCGACGTCCCCGATTTTCCAAAACCTGGCATCGTCTTTAAAGATATCACCACGCTGCTCAACAACGCCGAAGCCTTTACAATGCTTATGGAGCATCTAGAAACACGCTACAAGGCGATGAACCTCGATTTTGTCGCTGGGATCGAAAGCCGCGGATTCATCTTCGGCGCTGCCCTAGCCACGCGCTTAGGTATCGGCTTCGTGCTCATTCGAAAAAAAGGAAAACTCCCCTACACCACGGTGAGTGAAAAGTATGCCCTCGAATACGGCGTGGATGAGATAGAGGTACATATCGACGCCTTTCGAGGTGAGCACAAGCGCGTGCTGCTCATCGACGATCTCATCGCCACGGGCGGTACGGCCGAAGCGGCGGCCAAACTCATCAAAAAGCTCGACCAAGAGCTCGTGGAGGCCTGTTTCATCATAAGCCTCGAATTTCTAGAAGGCAAAAAACGCCTCGAAAAGATTACACCAGTCTATAGCGTATTGGAGATTGCCTGATGTACATTCCACAGCCAAGCAGATTCGACCCCGATCAGTTTGGGCATTTTGGCATCCATGGGGGACGCTACGTCCCAGAGACCCTCATGCCGATCCTTTTGGAGCTGGAAGAGGCCTATAAAAAAATTCGCTTCGATGAGGAGTTTTGGAAAGAGGCGCGCTACTACCTGGAAAACTACGTGGGACGCCCCAGCCCACTCTACTATGCCGAAAATCTCTCTAAAGAGCTTGGCGCCACCATCTACCTCAAACGCGAAGATCTCAACCACACCGGCGCGCATAAGATCAACAACACTATCCTCCAAGGCCTTTTGGCCAAGAGGCTGGGCAAAAAAAAGGTGATCGCAGAAACGGGAGCCGGCCAGCACGGTGTGGCCA
>WGBB01000126.1 GCA_015494505.1 Nitratiruptor sp.
AAAAGGGGTTTTTTTCTTATCTGCAAGCTTTAAGCAAAGTCCACCTTTTACCCCTCCATATCGCCACCAAAGAGGGACAAGAGATCCAAAGCGCGACACTCTTCATAGAAGCCGGCAACGAAGCGACTCTCACAAAACGGCGTCTCGCATTTTTCAAAGCGAGCGACAACCAATGTAGCCGCATAGCCGCCGTAATCTACGCACCAAGAAGCCTTATACAGGCATTGCGACTGCGTTTTTTTCGTCACAATGCCGAAAACAAACCTCTGCCCGCCGGAATAGGAGTGCTCAAATCTCAAGCTTTGCATATCGCCTCGCTGGACGGTTCGCCGCTGGATCTGCATCTCAATACGAAACTGCTGAGCACCAAAACCGTTGAGCTCGTAGCGCAAAAGGTATCGCTGCGTATCGCCACGGGGATTCGATGCGTTAAAGCTCAAGAACCCAAAGAGAGTATCCGCATCCAAAAGCTTCCTACGAGCGATGAGCTTATCAACTTCTATACCAAAAAGCATCTTCCTCTCTTGCCTATCGCAGATGAGCAAGATTTCGCGGAGCTCTTTTCGAAGCTACGCCAAAACGCGAAAATGGGTATCGCCTATATCATGCTTCTGATAGTGAGCGTTTTGATGGCCACGACGGGGCTTTTTCAAAACTCCGCTCCCACTATCATCGGTGCTATGATTTTGGCTCCACTGATGGGGCCTATCGTGGCTCTGGCTATGGCAGCGGTGCGCTTCGACGGAGGACTCTTTCGTCAAAGTATCAAGACCCTTCTCCTTTCGCTCTTTTTGGCTCTTGCGCTCTCTGCAGCCTTCGCGTACTTTTTACCCTTTTTCCATGTGACGAATCAGATGGCGATGCGCACACATCCCAATCTGCTCGATCTTGCTGTTGCCATACTCGCAGGCATCGCAGCAGCGTACGGATATGCCAATTCCAAAGTGGGTGAATCCCTCGCCGGCGTCGCTATCGCGGTAGCTCTAGTGCCGCCACTGTGTGTAGCCGGTGTGGGAATCGGTTGGTTGGATATCCATCTTTTTGCGGGATCCTTTTTACTCTTTCTGGCCAACGTCATCGGTATCATCGTCGCAGCCGGAATCGTTTTCTACCTTATGGGATTCGCTTCCCAAAAGTATGCCGCAGCCGCTTTTTTCATCAAACTCTTGATGCTCAGCTTTATAATTATCCCCCTCTGGCTTTCGACGCGTACCTTCTTCGTCGAAGAGCGTATCTATGCCCAGATCGCTTCTCTCAATCGCACTATCACACACTCCGGCACGAAGATTCTGATCCAAAAAGTGACCAGACACAAAGAGAGGTTTGCCTTGAGCGTGCGTCTCGTTACGACACATCCTTTAAGCAAAAAGCAAAAAGAGTCGCTCATCGATCATATCAAAAAGGCGTTGCCGCCTCACACCACACTCATTATCGATTATGAGGAGCAGTATTGATGCGCAAAATCGATCCCAAAAATCTCATGGCACTCGAGCGAGCCGTCGCGTCGCTTCTAGGAATTGCCATCTCTTTTATTGTGCTGGGTTTTGTAGTCCAAAAATTTGAGCTTTTCCTCCGTCTCATCGCCTACGAAATCCATCTGAAACACAAAATTCCGCCCCAAGCGATCGAACATTATCTTATGTATAAGTATCTTGGTATCGCTATCGTCATAGCGGGAATCGCCGTGGCGCTCTATAGCTATTTTTACTACACGCGATGGATCGAGCTCCTCAAAAAGGGGACAATCGACTTCGAGATGGATAAGAAGATCTATTTGTACTTGGCGCTCTTCATTGCACTCATAGGAGTAGTTTTGATCGTACTGATGAGTCTATGAAAGTGGCGCAGCTGTAAGCCGAGTTCTGTCGTGGATAGCAATTTATCTAGGCTCTATGTCGCCATAGAGCTCCAGCGTCGCACTCACAGTGTGAGGCACCAACCAGGTGCGACTTGCTGCGGGTTGGGTTTACACTGCCCTCTTTGTCGCCAAAGAGGCGGTGAGCTCTTACCTCACCTTTTCACCCTTGCCTGTGCCCAAAAGGCCATCGGCGGTCTCTTTTCTGTTGCACTTTCCCTCGGCTTATCCCATTGGGCTTCGCCGGCCACCGGTTAGGTGGAACCCTGCCTCACTGCAGCTCGGACTTTCCTCTTGGCCGAAGCCAAGCTGCTATCCGCTGCGCCGAAGCAATTATATCTTAAACTGAACTTAATGTAAAGGGTTCATCGTTTATGAGGACATGCTCGCCGGTAGCC
>WGBB01000127.1 GCA_015494505.1 Nitratiruptor sp.
CTTGGCGAGAGCTTGAAAGCGGGCATCGCGTTGCGCTTGTAGCCAAGATGTTTGTAGGTATGCTCAGGGTCCAATATCTGTGCGACTATTTCGCTCCTGTCTCGAGTATTGGCTATTTGGCGAAAGGGCGGTCCGAAGGCCATCGCCGTTTGGTGGTGGCATCCCCAGCACTTCTCTTTGAAAATCGAAAGGCCAAAGAGCCTGGGGTAGAAGATGCGGTTTTTGTTGATGAAGTTGTATTTGCCCACGGGGATGTTTGCCTTGTAGTCTCGTAGCTCTTTGAAGGTATCTGTCTGCCATACAAGCAGATCGCCGTCCGGTTCGTAGATACTTAAGTACGCATACTTGCCGTCGCCGCTAAATTCTGCGTGAATGTAGCGCTTGCCTTTGCGGGGAACGAGTTTTTTGATTTTATAGCTCTTCTTATCCACCAGTACCAGCTCGTCGCTGCCGTTGTCGATCCACAGGTAGCGGCTTTGGGGATGGGTTTTTACAAAAAAGCCGTCGCCTCCCACATCGATCTTTTTAACAAGCTTCCAGTCATACATCTGCCAAACGGTTACATATGGTTTGCCTAGATGCGGCGTGGCGAAGTAGAACTTGCCATGGCGATACCAGTAGGTGGCGCTAAATAGGTGCGGCATCCCCTCGATGGGTGCGCTAAAGACCTCTTGGAGGCTATCGAGTCTGTAGACACGCAGGTCCTTGCCGTGGCGGGTGGTGCCGATGAGAAACTCTTCGAATGGATCGATAAAAAAGTCCTCGATAGGTCGATCGAGTTTGATGGGCGTAAAGCGCAAAGTCTTGGTATCGACCTTGTAGAGCAGCGGCTTGTCACGCAATGTGAAAACGGCCGCATCTTGGCTGTAGAGCTCATAGAGCGCGCTGATTTTTCCATCGACTGGATAGAGCTTGAGAGGTACAAGATTTTTTCTATCGAACACCACCACCATCTGGGGCAAGAGGCACGTGGCGAAGAGATATTTGGCGTCGCGGCTGAGTGAAATATTGCGCAGATTTACGCAGGCACGCACCTTCTCCTCGAGCCTGCCGTTTGCTAGTGAATAGTGGCCTATCCATCCATCGCGCGTAGGGACGTAGAAGTTTTTACCGTCGAGAGTGTACTTGAGGCCGCCGTGGACGTTTTTGAAAGCGAATCTATCAAGGACTCTTTCATCCTCCATCACCCAGACTCTGCCGCCGCCTCGCTCCACCACGAGGGTGACGTTGTCGATGTTTTTGATGCCGAGATTTTTCTTAGGATAGTCGTAGCGCACGAGACTATGCTCGATATCGCTTTTGCTCCAGTGGATGTTTTTGGCAGGTGTCCGCAGATAGTGCACGATTTTGGCTATCTGCGCATCACTGAGATAGCCAAATGCCGGCATCAGCGTCTGGGGCAAGGAGTGTTTGATGATATACGCGAGACGTTTGTCGCTTTTATGGCGCAAAAACTGCGGCAAGAGGGGTGGCGCACTGATACCTTGGCGCTCTTTGCCGTGGCATCTGGCACAGTACATCACATAGAGGCTCTCCCCTGTTTGGTGCACGCCGGTAGCTTCCAGCTCATGCACCAAAGGGGTAGCCGCTTGGAGAGAGAAAAAAATGGTAGCTAGCAGCACTACGATACGCATAGTCCCTCCTCTTATGAGGAGCAAGAACTACCAAGCAGCGCTTAGCACTTCTTACTCCTACGCTATTGTGGCATACATTGGCTCATTCGGGGCTTAAGCCCCGAATATCTTAGTAGATGTCGTACATAGTGTTGTAGACGTTGAACTTACCGGTTGGAGTGCGCACCCAATCCCCGGTGATGGCTTTTTTGAGCTTGAGTGTTTTGGCATCATAAACCAAGATGGCACTCGGTACCAGTTTGTTACCCCATACACTTACCCAAAACTCGCTACCGTCTTTGTTAAACTCGATATGCACGGGTCCACGAGGTTTGACTTTGACTTTCTTACCGTTGACGGTAACTTCACGCTCTTTGACATATTTTTCAGGCACCTTGATGGTCTTGACCACTTCGAGCTTGTTCTTGTCGATCACGTAGAGCTGCGTTTGCAGCTTGCGATCGGGGTTGACCGGTCGGTCTGCGATGATGTAATTGCATTTTGGATGGGTTTTAACAAAGAGGTTACCACCACCGACACCTGGTAATTTGATATCTTTTACCACTTTCCAAGCAAATTTCTTATGATGTGCCGGATCGGTTCCGATACAGACGATATCGTTGCTACCGATATGACCTGTACACCAAACAGGTCCATATTTAGGATGGTCTACGTTCGCACCGCGTCCTGGGTGGGGCTTGGTACCGCCTGTCGGGATGATGGCTTCCACTTTACCCTCTTTCGTATCGACTGCCACCACTTTGTTACGCGCGTTTGCAGCTACGAGGAAATAGCGTTTTGAAAGGTCCCAACCGCCGTCATGCAGGTAGCGCTCGGCCATGAGCATATGGATTTTCGGGTTGCGCGGGTCTTTGTAGTTGTAGAGCCACACTTGTCCGGTCTCTTTGACGTTGATGACCCATTCCGGTTTGTGGTGATTGGCCACGATAGAGGCTACGCGTGCTTCGCGTGTGAACTCACCAGTGTCATAAGTATAGCTAGCTGTAGATACGATCTGGATAGGCTCGAGCGTATCGCCTTTGAGGGTGACGATAGATGGCGGCCAGTAGCATCCTACCACTGCATACTTGTCTTCATAGCCCTTGGCTTTAGAAGTGTCGATACTGCGCGCGTCGTTACATACACGGATGGTCGCTACGTTTTGCGGTTTTTTCATCCATAGGTCGATGACGCTCGCTTTCCCGTCGCGTCCGATAGCGTACATATAGCGTCCGGACTTGGATGTACGCAAGATGTGTGTCGCAAAGCCGGATGGCACGATGCTGACCAGCTCTTTCGTGTCGCCGTCGACGATAGCCACTTTACCCACATCGCGCAAAACTACGCCGAAGTAGTTGCGCCAGTTGCGCTTGGTTTCAGGCTTTTTAGGGCGTTTTTCAGGTGGAATGAGAAGCTTCCAGCTCTTTTTCATATCACCCAGAGATTTCTCAGGAGGCGATACGGGATCGAGCTGGATGAATTTCGCCATCAGCTTGGTCTCTTCTTTTGTGAGTTCGCCGCTCGCACCCCAGTCCGGCATACCGCCGGGAGTACCGTTGTAGATGATGTATTCGAGCGTCTCGGTTCCCATCTGTCTCGTCTTTTTGGGCAAGAGATCGGGCCCGAGCGCACCTTTTCTGAGCATCCCGTGACAGCCGGCACAGCGATCGAAGTAGATCTGTGTCGCCTTTTTCATCTCTTGCGGGCTGAGTTTGATATCGTCAGCCACTGCCATAGAGCCCATAAGCCCCATCGCCACAAGAGCGCTAAGACCGATTTTGAGTTTCATCTTCTCTCCTTTGTGAGATTGGTTTGCCCCCTCTCCCAATCTCGAGATATCCCCTATTCGTCGGGGATATCACCTCGCTCTAGCTTCTTCTTCTCATCGAAGTAGAGCCACACCATCGGCAATACTATGAGCGTGTGCAGCGTAATAGTGAGCGTCATCGGTCCTTGGTTGAGTATGGACCAAAAGGTACAGACCACGTCATGACAAGGTTCGATACACATAACCAACTCCTTACGTATCAATTATATTGATAATTTTGTTAAATAAATCTTATAAAGCCGGCGGCTTAGGCTGCCGCTGCGGCCACCTCTCCTTCAGCTTCTCCTGCAGGCTGTTTTTTGGTTACAGTGAGCATGTCGTAAACCAAGAACACATATCCCACGATAACCATGAGGCCTGTGAGCAATCTCCAGCACATTCCTTGCCAGAACCATTCGTTGCTTTGTGCAGCGAAGTATCCTTGCCAAGTGGCACCATACATACCGCGCTCTACCATCGTTTGCGTATAGGCTGCCACTGTAAGAGCCACTGTCATCAAAAGTACACCGACTGTAATGAGGGTGATAGCCCACCATCCGGCCTTTGTCATTTTGAGCTCTTTGAGACCGGCTTTACCTTGGATCGCCAAATAGATCGCACCGATGAGAATCGCCACATAAGCACCGAAAAAGGCCAGGTGACCATGGGCTGCAGGCCACTGGGTTCCGTGTGTGTAGAGGTTGATTTGAGGCAAAGTGTGCATAAATCCCCACACACCGGCGCCTAAGAAGTTGCCGAACGTTTCAACAGTCAGCCATGCAAAAGCGGGCACGTTTTTGATGGTATTGCCTTTTCCACGCTCTTTACCCCAGTCATAGAGGACATGCACGAAAAGGCCCACGAGAGGCACAGGTTCGAGTGCACTAAAAAGCGCACCGATTTCCCACCAGTACTCAGGTGTTCCTATCCAGAAGTAGTGGTGACCGAGGCCTAGGATTCCTGAGCCAAACATCATGGCCACTTCGATCCAGAGCCACATCTCCACCACTTTGCGGTTCGCGTTGAGGGTTTTGATGAGGATGTAGCCACCTACAGCCGCTACATAGACCTCCCAAGTCGCCTCGACCCAGAGGTGGACGACCCACCACCACCAGTATTGATCGATGGCGATGTTATCGGTATAGAACATTCCAGCCAAATAGAGACCTGCCAAAGCGATGAGGTCCGCCATAAGCACCGCCAAAATCCCGGTGCGTCTGCCGCTCATAACCGTCGCGTAGACGTTGTAGAGAAAGATGAGCACCACGGCCACGATACCGATATCGGCCCAGCGTGGCGCTTCGATATATTCACGCCCTTCGGTGATGAACCAGAGCGTAGACTCGTTACCGGGACCTACCTGGACGAAGAGGTAGACGAGCACCACCACGGCTACCGCTGCCGTGAGCACGTAAAAGGCGAGATTGCCGAGCTTGATGCCCACCACTTCATGCTGTGCTTCATCGGGCAAGAGCCAGTAGACTGCACCGATCATCGCATAGAGCAGCCATACGACCAGTGCATTGATATGCACGATGCGGTTGATGGAAAAGTCGAAAATCCCAAAGAGAAAATCCGGGTACAGAAACTGTATCGCCGCCAAAAGCCCAAAGAGCAGCTGGGCAC
>WGBB01000128.1 GCA_015494505.1 Nitratiruptor sp.
GGGTGGGACGTCTGCAGGGATGATGCTTTTCATCTTATTTCCTTTCAAAATGATTGAAGATATCGATGCCGCGTTTTTTGTACCACTGCAGGATATACTCCCACGCTTCCTGGGCGTTCTCTTTGAACGTGAAGATGTGCAGGTCCTCCGGGTCGATGGTGCCTTCTTCTACGAGATAGGTGAAGTTGATGAGCCTGTGCCAGTACTCCTTGCCCACTAACACCACGGGGATGGGCTTGTTTTTATGGGTTTGGATGAGAGTGAGGGTCTCGAAGAGCTCATCGAGTGTGCCAAACCCTCCCGGGAAGACCACGAGGGCCACGGCACGGTGCAGGAAGTGCAGCTTCCTGATGGCAAAATAGTGAAACTGAAAGCAAAGGTCTGGATCGATGTAGGGATTGGGAAACTGCTCGTGAGGAAGCTGGATATTGAGCCCGATGCTTTTGGCTCCCACATCATACGCACCCCTGTTGGCAGCTTCCATGATGCCGGGACCCCCGCCCGTCATGAGGGTGAGGGTGTTGTCTTTGGGACCTTTGCCGGCTTTCCCGACCAATTGGCCAAATTTTCTCGCTTCTTCGTAGTAGATGCTCTTTTCTACCATCTTTTCGGCTGTACGCAGCTCTCGCAGCAGCGTTTTGGAGTCGGGAGATTTCTTGACCAGCTCTTTGATTTTTTCGAGCTCCTTCATAGCGCTCTTTGGTTCTTTGATGCGCGCACTCCCAAAAACCACGATAGTGTGCTTGATGCCATACTTCTTCATAATGAGCTCAGGCTTGAGATAGTCGAGCTCAAGCCTTATGCCTCGCGTCTCGTCGCTGAGCAAAAAGTCCACATCTTCGATAGCCAGTTTATAGGAAGGACTCTTAAAGATGCGCTCCATCAGTTCATCTATATTTGGCTCTTCCTCTTTTGGTTTAGGATGTTGCCAGGGAAGGGGATGTCTCTTTTTCATCATAATCTCCTTAAATTCCTATTACTTTGAGAGCACTCTGAATCACCGGTACCGAGACGCTCTCGACTGTTCGGTTTAGTTGCAATGGTCGTAAGAGCATCTTGATTGCCATCTTATAGGGGTAGTACTTTTTGGCAAATTTTCGCACTTTGGCTTTATGCTCTTCGTAAAGTTCGTCGCGAAACTCTTTGCCGGTATGGGTCTCATAGATCGCCTTATAGGCCAGGCGCCCATCCTCTGCATCCACCATCTTGAGGCGTTCGTAGATGGTTTTGAATATGTCGCTTCTTGAGAGCTTTTCGATTTCGTCGTACTTTTTAAAGGCTTTTTCGAAGTTGTCGTAGTGGTAGACCTCGTCCTTGGAGATGTTGTGTGCGATTTGCGCAAGGATTGGAGTGTTTAGATCTTTGGAGTAGTTCTCTATCGCTTTATAGAAGGTGCTAGTACCTGTTTCTACTACCATGCGTGCCAGCATCTCTTTGGCTTTGGTGGGTTGGAATTCATCAAGAGTGCAGTGAGGCAGATAGAGCTCTTTGAAGCGATCATACGCACTCTCCCAGTCAAACTCCGGCCACACGGCTTGGACGAATTTGCGCAGTGCTTTGCCGTGCTGCAGCTCTTCGGGCTCCCACACCTTCTCAAGCCAGGAGACCACTTCTTCGTCGCCTGCATAGAAAGTGACTAAATTTTTTTCATATACGTCGCTAGTGATTTCGATAAAAGAAGCACTCGCAATGAGGTAAAAGAGAAAATCGATGTCTCGTATCGCTTCTGTATTGATGCTTGCGTAGTCGATATCTTCATAATTCCATCTCATAAAATTCCTTTATAAAAAATTAGTGGGGATAGTATAGTCAAAACTCCTAAAACAAAAAGCCATAAAGCCGCGGTTTTTGGTTCATTTTTGCCAAAGATAAGAGCGTAGATGGCTTTGAGGATGTTATTAGAGCCGCTGGCGATGAGAATAGCGGTGGAAATTTGCGTGATAGTGATAGTGTACTTGCCCGTGAGTAGTGAGAGCACGAAAGGGTCGATATCTGTAAAGCCGATGAGAAAGGAGAGGATTTTAAGCCCCAAATTGCCGTAGTGGCTGGTGACGAAGTTCGTGATGAGCATCATCACAACAAAAAGCGTAGCAAAAAGCAGAGCCGTGCCCAGCTCCAATGGGTTGCGATCATCGATGGGAGCGTCTTGGGTATTTTGCTCTTTGCGATAATAAAAAAAAGCGATAACAATCCCAATGAGCGCGAAGAGCAGCATAGGCAGAGCCAACTTTGTGGCTACATTTATATTAAAAATCGCTGCTATGAGCAAAAGCCGTATGTACATCATCGCTGTGGCTATGATAATAGCGGCATCGATGATGTGCATAGTGCCGATGTTGGCCGCCTTTTTAGCAAGCACCACCGTCGTGGCTGTGGAAGAGTAGAGACCTCCCAGGATGCCTGTTAGTAGATAGCCACGGGATTTGAAAATATACTTTTGTGCGATGTAGCTGCCATAGCTGATAGCCGAAATTACCACCACTACCAGCCAGATTTTGAATGGGGAGATGTGCAGATAGGGGAGTCCTTGGCGTGGTAACAGTGGTAATATGACGGCACTCAGCAGTAAGAACTTCCCAAGGGTTTCAAACTCTTGGATATTGATATCACTCAAAAGATAACGAAGAGAGCGATTGGCGTTCAAGACAAAAACGATAAGGACGAATACGAGTGTGGGCATCCAGATATCGAAATTTTCTATAAGCGCGCCGAAACTATAGACTAAGGAGATGAGCAAAAAAGAGATGATGGAGGTGCGGTCTTGATGGAGTTTATAGAGATAATAACTCAGATACACCGCCACGAGCGCCACGTAGCCCACGATGAAGAGCCAAGTATCGATCACATAGAAGATGTAGCCCAAAACTCCAATAAAGGTGAAAGTCCTTGTAGAGCCGATATGGGGTATCTCACGCTTTTTGAGTTTCAAAAGGCGGTAGGTCTTGAGCTCTAGACCTACCAAAAACGCTAAAGCCACTACATACAGAATGTGCCACAGCTCTTTTGGTATTGCGATCATATGACGTCGATTCCTTTGACTTTGCGATAGTATCTCAGCACCACCATTTTAACCACGTCGTTAAAGACGAACCATGTAAGCGCATAAGCCCACATGAAAAGTGCCCAGTCCCAACCTATAGGCGTCATGAGCCCAAACCCATAGAC
>WGBB01000129.1 GCA_015494505.1 Nitratiruptor sp.
AAAAAGCGGCTTTTGGGGAGCTTTTCGGGATAGAAGGCTCCCCGCCAGTGCTCGTAATAAAAGCCGCTGGTGCCTATGCGCACGCTACCTGGCATAGACGCCCATATATTCAGCTTCGCCGATGACGTGCGGCGCTATGAGGCGAAGAAGCTGTGCCCTATCCAATCCTGCAGGTGCATCGAGATAAGTATCCAGAGCATAGGCTTTGATGAAATAGCGGTGTGTCCCTCCCGGAGGGCACGGACCGCCGTAGCCGATATTGCCAAAGTCGTTGCGTCCTTGCTTGATCCCTTCGCTAAGAGCCGGAGCCGTCGGGATGCCTTCTGGAAGCTGTGTGATAGTGGGAGGAATGTCATAGATAAGCCAGTGGGTAAAGAGCCCTACGGGAGCGTCGGGGTCTTCCATCACGATAGCGACGCTTTTGGTACCGGCCGGCAGATTTTCTATCACGAGAGGAAGAGAGATATCCTCACCGTCGCAGGTGAAACGTGCAGGAATCATGCCACCCATCGCAAATGCAGGTGAATAGATGCGCATGGCTGCCTCCTTTGCGTATGCCATACTCAAGCAAACAAGCACAATCGCAACTATCCTATTCCACATACTCCAAAACCTTCGTCAAATCTTTTGTTTCGATGATGACATTGGCCTCTTTTTTGAGGATCTCCTTGGCACAAAAGGCGATGCGCGTACCGGCGCGAGCGAACATACTGCGGTCATTCGCCCCATCTCCTACGGCTACAGTATTGTCAGGGGTGACGCCTAAGAGCGCTTGGAGGCGGCGCAGCATGTCACCTTTGCTAAAATCGAACATCATATCGCCTCCCACGAGACCCGTAAGACGTCCGTTGTTTGCATGTAAGATATTGCTAAAGTCCGCATCAAAGCCCAGCACCTCTTTGGCATACCCCGTGGCGTTGCGAAAACCACCGCTAAAGACCACCACTTTGTAGCCGCGCTCTTTAAGCCGTGCTATCGTCTCTTTAGCACCCGGCATATAGGGCAAAGAGCGGCAAACGGCATCGACGCGCTCTACTTCGAGCCCCTCCAAAAGCTTTACGCGTGTGACCAGACTTTCGAAAAAGTCCAGTTCGCCTCGCATCGCCATTTCGGTAATCTCGGCCACTTTTTCTCCTAGTCCCAGCTCGGCTGCCAAAAAGTCGATAGTCTCGCCATCCATGAGCGTAGAGTCAAAATCGAAGACACACAGCTTCATATAGCTCCTTTTTACTCTAGTTTAACCTATGTTAGTTTAAAATTTGAAAAAAGGGGTTGCATGTTTGATGCGCTGGTGGCAAAACTGCGTTCGGATGAACGATACATTTCGCTAGAGACCACACCGGGTCACGCACCCACCATCGATCCGATCATAGAGAAGCTCAAAGAGCTCAAAATCGCTCGCAAGATCGACGCTTTTAGCACCACAGACAATCCCCTGGCACGCCTCAAATACAACGCCATATTGGCGGCCCTGAAGTTGCAGCAGACCTTCAAAAAGCCGGTGATTGCCACTATGAGTATGCGTGATCGCAACAAAATCGGCCTCCAATCCGATCTGCTGGGAGCCAACGACTTCGACGTGCGGGCTATCTTGGCGCTCACGGGCGATCCGGCAAAAATCAGCGACCAGCCCGGAACCAAAGGGTGTTTCGAAGGTGATAGCACGCTGCTGCTTGATATCATCAAATGCTTCAACGCCGGCATCGACTATGCGGGCCAAGAGTTCAAGATACGACCCAAAAAGATATACCCTTTTGCCGTCAGCAACGCTTATGCCAAAAATCCGGCGACTTTGCGCAAAAAATTCAAAAAGAAGATAGAACACGGCGCTATCGGCGTCATTACCCAGCCGGTGTTTGATATAGAAAACGTGAAAAATCTCCTCTTTTTGTTCAACGAAGCAAAAGCGGGATTTGAGGGTGAGCGAGCCAAAGCGCAGCTGATATTGGGCTTTTTCCCTATTACGCGCCTTAAGACTGCGCAGTTTCTCGCTTCCCACGTACCGGGCATCAATGTCCCAAGGAGCTGGATAGACGAGCTCTACAAAGCGCACAAAGACGGTGAAAAAAAGGAGTTCGAGGTGGGATTTGGACTCTCAAAAGCGCTCTTTGAGGAGCTTTTGAAAATCCATCCCAAGATTCACATCATGACAGCCAACAGATTCGAGCTCGCCGATGCGCTTCTTCGTTAGTCTCCTTTGCTTCACACTCGGGATATGGGCACAGGATGGATGGTACCCTACTTTTAATGCCTTTTTATCCACATCACTCAATAGACTCGATATGTTCCTTAGCGACTCAAATACTACGGTGGAGCCAAAATATTTTGTACGTACCGGTCTTGATGCGGCATTCGAAAACGGAGAGTCGCCTCTTTATCGCTTCAACATCAAAGCCAAAATCACACTGCCGCGTACTATGAAAAAGTTCAAACTATTTTTGGAAGATTTCAGACAGAAAACTTCCGTGGATGCCGTGAATGCCCGCACACCCGAAGAGAGTATCAACAACAACGCATATCTTCTCGGTCTGCAATACAAGACACCAAAAGCGCTACGCTTTAAAGTGGGGATGAAATTTAACGGATTTGACCCCTTCGCAGGTGCGGAGTATCAAAAAGCCTCCACCTTATGGGGTGTTTCGGTAGGGTATGGAGCAGACTTTCGCTACTATGCAAGACGCCATGAAGACCTGTCACTCTTTTGCAACTTTTCCTATCCCCTTGCTTCTTCATGGCGCTTGGCTTTTGAAAACAGCTACCGCTACCAACGTAAAAGCGATTACAACCACCAGGCCGTCGACGGTTTACGCCTCTATCATAACATCGATGCTAATACCCAAGGCACCTGGCGTTTCGATACGTATCTTACTAGCAATGTACGAGACAACTTCCATCTCGATTACTACTACCTAGGGTACGACTTTTTCAAAACCTTCGTCAAAAAACGCTACTTCATGCAGCTCTCACCGGCAATTCTTTGGAGAAATGCACGAGGGTTTCACCGAAGTTTTCGCTTTATGGTCTCCGTAGGTATCAACTTTTACAAAAAGTAAAACCCTCTCCATCAAAGCATAGATACTCACCGCCACAGGCAAAGGAGGCGAGATTGATGTAGCGTTTGGCACCAAAATCGCAGATGCAGCGCTGGTGGTAGTGTCCTTCGATGATGATATCGGTTTTGTAGTTTGCTACACGTTTTTTCGCTATTTTGTCGAAATCTTCTATCTTTTTACACAGGTTCTTCGCAGCGTTGTAGCGCTGGATACGCTCGCTTATCCAACCCCCTACATCCAAAGCGTCCAAAAGCGCTATAACCTTGCGACTATAGAGCAAGCTGCGATAGAGCCTATATCCTCCATCGATAAAGTTATCTCCGTGGGCAAGCGCTACATCTCCTATGGCAGATGGAATAACGAGCGGCTGCGCAAAAAGAGGCACCACATGAATATGAGGAAAAATCTCTTGGAGCAAAAAATCGTGGTTGCCCTCAAGATAGATGATTTCACAATTTAGTGAGAGGCGATTGAGAAGGTCGATGAGCGAACGATTTTGCGCTAGGGAGTGGCGCACACCCCCTACCAAAAGATCGAAAATATCCCCCATCAAAAAAAGTTGGGGAGCCTGCAGGCCGTTTAGGAAGGCCTCTAGCTCTTCACGTAGCCCCGGATGATAGTGGGCGTCACCTAGAAAAACTGCACCCTTTTTAAGGGATATAGGGGGTTTTAGGGAGTGCTGTCGCTTCATCGATGCCCATCATAAGGTTTGCATTGGCGACGGCTTGGGAGCTGGCACCGCGCAGGAGATTATCAATGGCACTAGAGATATAGAGCGTACGGCCGTTGCGCATCGCGAAGATATCGCAGTAGTGCGTCCCTGCAACACTCTTGACATCCACAGGCTCGGTGCGGATGCGTATGAAGGGCTCATCCGCATAGATATCGCGCAACAGCTCGATAGGGTCGATGTCGCTTGAGAGTCTCGCATAGACGCTCACCAGCATCCCGCGCGAAAGGGGCACGAGATGCGGCACGAAATCGATTTCATACGTTTCGTTACCCAAAATCTCGAGCTTCTCTTTGATTTCGACGCTGTGGCGATGCTTGATGGGATTATAGGCAAAGAGATTTTCGTTTATCTTGACGTAATGGGTGTTTGGTTTGCAGGCTTTGCCTGCTCCGCTTACGCCACTCTTGGCATCTATAATGATAGGGAAATCCCTATCGATATAGGGGACAAAAGGAATGGTCGCTAGAAGCGCTGCTGTAGGGTAGCAGCCGGGATTTGCCACGAGCTTGGCTTTGGCGATTTTTTTGCGATAGATTTCCGGAAGGCCGTAGACTGCTTTTTTGAGGTGCTCCACATCGGTGTGTTTGGTGTAGAAGGCTTCGTAGTTTTCAAGCCGCAAACGATAGTCTGCCGAAAGGTCTACTACCTTCACACCCCCTTCAAGCAGCGGTTTGGCCACTTCCATAGCGCTCTTGTGAGGAAGCGCCAAAAAAGCGAGGTCGCACTGCTGGATAACTTGCTGCACGTCGGTCTTTTGGATGGGAAGCTCGCAAAGGCCCCGGAGCGCGGGATAGACCTCGTCGATTCGCTCGCCTCCTTCGCTGCCGCCTAGATATACCAGCTCGAAATGGGGATGCGCAAGCAAGATTTTGATGAGCTCCAGCCCCGTATAGCCGCTAGCGCCGATAACGGCGCATCGAAATTTCACGATGCGTCCTTAAAGGCAATGGGCTTGTAGTAGACCTCAAGCACCTCGAAATCGATCTCCCCTTTTGGAAGCTTGACGGTAATCTCATCGCCCTCTTCTTTGCCGAGAAGCTGGCGCGCTAGCGGAGTGTTGTAAGAAATCAGGCCGTGCTCGGGATCGCTCTCGGTGGAGCCGACGATGGTGTATTCTACCTCCTCATCCTCTTCGATATCGAGAAGCTTCACGGTGGAGCCGAAACTCACACGATCGTGCGGCAATGTGCTTGGATCGATCACCTGCGCGCGTGCCAACAGATCGGAAAGCTCCGCGAGCCTAGCATCGATAAAAGCAAGGCGCTCTTTAGCCGCGTGGTACTCGGCGTTTTCGCGCAGATCCCCGTGCTCTTTGGCTCGTTCTATCTCCTCCACCACGCGCGGTCGCTCGGCTTTGAGCTCCTCGAACTCCTTTTGCAGCTTCTTATATCCATACTCCGTCATCGGCTCTTTCTGTTCCATCGGCCCATCCCTTTTTTGCTATAATTATACCAACTTTTAGGAGCGTTGATGAAAATCCTCGTAAGTGCCCTCGAGCGGTCTGCCAATCTGCATCTATCCTATCTTTTGCCCCATCTTGAGTACGAGCCTATCGGGATTTTCGACAAAGCCCTGGGCAATCCGATCGCCGATTTGCAATCGCTAGCCGTGATGGGGTTTAGCGACGCACTCAAAAAACTCCCCTACTTCTTACGTCTTAAAAACGAGATGGTAGCGCTGGCAGGCGAAGCCGACAAAGTTCTCCTCATCGATGCGAGCGGTTTCAATCTGCCTCTCGCCAAAGCCATCAAAGAGCGCTACCCCGACAAAGAGATTATCTATTACATCCTCCCCCAGGCCTGGGCCTGGCGTCGAGGACGCATCAAAAAAATAGAACGCTACGTGAATAAGGCGCTTAGCATCTTGCCTTTCGAAAAGGAGTACTACACTCCCGGCTACAATATCAAGTACGTGGGCCATCCGCTGCTCGATGAAATCCCAAGATTCAAAGAAAGTCCCGTCTCCAGCGACATCGTAGCCTTTATGCCGGGAAGCAGGCGCAGCGAAATCGCAGCCCTTATGCCGATATTTCGCCAAGTGCGCAAACAGATAGACAAAGAAGCGCTCCTTGTGGTGCCGCAGCATATGGAACTCTCGGTCTACGGCGACATTTCGGGATTTAGCGTGACTCACGATGCGTATGATGCGCTTTTGCGTAGCGAGTTTGCCTTTATTTGCAGCGGCACGGCCACGCTGGAAGCCTCCCTTATCGGCACACCCTTGGCGCTGTGCTATATAGCCAAACCCCTCGACTACTTCATCGCCAAACGCTTCGTCAAACTCACCCACGTGGGGCTTGCCAATATCCTGCTCGGCGGAGGGGTGCATCCGGAGTTTTTGCAAGAGAGTGTAACGCCTCAAAACCTGCTGCAAGCCTACAGCGATGCAGACCCCGTGCAATTTTTGGAAAAATCGAAACAGCTACGCTCTTATCTGGGTTTTGGCAGCGCACAAAACGCGGCTAGGGAGATAAATGGATAGCTTCGGGGCTGTCTTTTTCGTCTATCTCTTCATCTTTATAGGATTTGTCACAAAAAGGCTCTTCAAAGAGCGCGTGGACGAAAAGAGTCTCGTGGTGCTCTCAGTCTATATTTTTCAACCCTTTCTCACCTTTTGGGGGCTGCTCAAGCGTCCCCTCGATTTCGATTTGGCCCTTTCGCCCTTTGTCTTTTTCTTCCTTTCGCTCGCTATCGTCACACTCAACTACTTCATAGCGCGCGCCCTCTTTAGCGATGCGAAGGACCGCTCCATCTTCATCGTCTCATCGGTCATCGGCAATACGGGTAATCTAGGCGTGCCTCTGGGTATCGCGCTCTTTGGAGAAGGCTCGCTTCCGTACACCACCATCGTCAATCTCGCAAACGTCTTTATGGTGTATAGCTTTGGAGCCTATTTCTATTCGCGAGGCAATTTCGATGTGAAAAAATCGATACAAAACACCCTCAAGCTCCCCATTCTTTGGTTCGCAGCCCTTGCCATAATCCTCAATCTCGCTCATTTTGAGCCCACAAAGAGCTTCGATATGTTTTTGCAGATGGGCGCCTATACGGCGATTGTGTTGCAATTGATGATTTTTGGGCTCTACTTGGCCAAAATTACCCTGCGCTTTTTGGATGTGAAACTCATCATTGCGGTTACGGCGATGAAATTTTTAGTGCTGCCCTTTGTAGCCTACATCGCCCTTTCTTTCTTGCCGCTTGAAGCTCTGAGCAAAAAGATTATCTTTATGGAGATGATGATGCCCCTTGCGGTGGCCAACGTCAACCTCGCGGCACTCTATAGATGCAAGGAGCTGGTGGTGACGGCTCTGGTTTTTATCACCACTCTCCTTTTTATCCCGCTTTTGCCTCTTTACATCCATATTATCGAAAGGATACAATGAAACGCATTCTCATCACCAACGACGACGGATTCGAATCGGCAGGGCTTGCGGCCCTCATCGAAGCGGTGCAGGATCTTGGCGAGGTGCTTGTGGTGGTGCCCGCTAGCGAAAAGAGTGCCTGTGGGCACAGTCTTACCCTCACAAAGCCGCTGCGTTTCGTGCAGCTGCGCGACAACTTCTACAAACTCGATGACGGGACACCCACCGACTGCGTCTATCTGGCGCTGCACGCCCTCTATCCCGAGGGCATAAAACCGGACCTTGTCATAAGCGGCATCAACAGAGGCGCCAATATGGGCGAAGATATCACCTATTCGGGCACGGTAGCCGGAGCGATGGAGGGAGCAATTTACGGCATCCCCTCTATCGCTATCAGTCAAGTTTGCAACGCAAACTGCGAAGAGACCGAAATGGATATCGGCTACGGACCGGCCAAAGAGGTAGCACGCGAACTGGCCCAAAAGGTGCTCAGTAAAGGTTTTCCGCTAGGAGAGCGCAAACTCCTCAACGTCAACGTCCCGCCCCTGCCCAAGCCAAAAGGCTATCGCATCACACGCGCCGGCTTTCGCCTCTATGCCAATGAAGCGCATCTGCATAGAAATCCCAGAGGTCTGGAGTACTGGTGGCTAGGTCTGCATCCACTTGAGTGGCGCCCCGGCAAAGAGCGCGACTGCGATTTTGAAGCGATATACCAGGGCTACATCTCCATCACTCCCATCAAAGCGGACCTCACCGCCTATGAAGAGATAGAAAACCTAAGGCGGTGGCTATGAGATATGAGCGCTGCAGGACGCTTTTTGGACAGAGCTTCGATACCATACGCGAAGCGAAAGTCTTGATACTCGGGGTCGGAGGCGTGGGAAGCTTCGCCCTTGATTGCTTGTATCGCACGGGAGTGGGCGACATCACCATCGTCGATTTCGACCGCTACGACGTTACGAACCAAAACCGCCAAATCGGCAGCGAACATACGGGAGAAGTAAAGGTAGAAGTCCTCGGACGCCTCTATCCCGGTATTAAAAAAATTTATGCCAAAATCGATAATGACTGGGTAGAAAATTTCGATTTTAGTCCATACGATGTAGTTATCGATGCTATAGACGATATACGAGCCAAAGTGGCCATTGCGCAAAAGTGCGCTCCCAAGCTTATCAGCTCTATGGGGAGTGCTAGAAAGTGCGACCCCACCAAAATCGAGGCTGCATCGATATGGAAAACGCACGGCGACCCGTTTGCCAAAAAGATTCGATACGAACTGAAAAAAGCAGGATTTAGCGGCGATTTTTTAGCGATTTTTAGCCCAGAAACTCCCAGATGCAAAGACAAAGGAAGTTTTGTAGGAGTGACGGGGGCATTCGGCTTGGCGCTGTGCGCAAAAACGATAGAGAGAATAGAAAATGAGCGATGTAGCGATAGTGATACCACTCTACAATGAAGAAAAGGTAATCCGCAAAACTCTCGAGGAGCTGCGTCAAAAACGTCCCGATGACGTCATCATCGTCGTGGATGACGGCTCGAAAGACAATAGCTACTTCGAGGCCTGCATTCCGGGCGTCTATCTTTTGCGCCATATCGTCAACCTCGGCCAGGGCGCTGCACTGCAAACGGGCATAGACTATGCCAAGAAGCTTGGCTGCAAATATGTGGTTACCTTCGATTCTGACGGGCAACACTGTGCCGAAGATATCGAACCTTTCATAGAAACATTGCGCAACGACGAAGCCGATATAGTTCTTTGCTCGCGCTTTTTAGGAAAAGCAGAAAACATCCCGACTCTCAAAAAGTATTTTTTACGTGTTGCAGCATTGGTGGAGCGATTTTTAACAGGTATTAAACTCACCGACGTGCACAACGGCTTTCGCGCCATCAACGTGGCCAAATTTCCAGATTTTGTCATCACCCAAAACCGCATGTCCCACGCCTCAGAAATCATCGACCTCATCAAGCGTCTCGGCATGCGGTATGTCGAAAAGCCTTGCACCATCCGCTATAGCGACTACTCTCTTTCTAAGGGACAATCGATGATGAACAGCGTCAATATCATCATCGAATTTATCCTCGGAAAGGCTATTAAATGATATTTATCAAACTTTTACTCATTACGATCCTTACCGTCGTCTTTTTGCTTATCACACTCTCAAGCCGATTTCGCACCTATCAAAGACTCTTTATCATTTTCGGCTACGGAGCACTCGCCTTTTTCATCCTCTTTCCATC
>WGBB01000130.1 GCA_015494505.1 Nitratiruptor sp.
ATCGCTGTGCGAGCGTTTCGTTGCGCAGCGGCTCGCTTCCGAGCAAAAACTTTTTGGCGCTCTCGAGCTCCTCGGCCGTAGCACCATTGGCCACGAAATCCTCGATCACTTTTTTGACCAGCTTCTTCGCTTCATCTTGCGACTCGATCTTCGTCTGCAGGTAGCCTGTGAAGTAAGCGTTGGATTTGTTGATTCGTCCCAGGCAATAGGCGCTATAAGCCAGACCGCGCTTGACGCGGATCTCCTCCATCAAGCGGCTGCCAAAGCCTCCCGCACCCAATATATACATCGCTACGCGAGAGATATACAGATCCGGCGAGTCGATCTTTTCGTGGTAGGGAGCGCCAAAGTAGATGTAGGCCTGTTTGGTCTGCTCTTTGTGGGTTATGAGCTCTTTTTGTTTATCACTCGCTTCGTAAAAGGGGAGCTTTTCGTTCTCTCCCACTGCCAGCGGCTCGAGGAACTTTCGCACCTGCTCCAGTGCCGTATCTTTGTCGATATCCCCGCCGATCACCACGATAGCGCGTGCGAGTACGAGATGCTTGGCCGCGAAGGCTTTGATGTCACTCAAGCTAATCTTTTGGATGCTCTCGATCGTCCCGTCGCTTGGATTTTGCAAAGGTGTGCCTGCAAAGAGGAGCTTTTTTAGCCCCACACTGGCTACGTAGTCGTAGTCATCTTGCTTGCGCTGCAGCGCGCCTATGGCCGTGGTCTTGACCTTTTGGAGAGTCTCTTCGGTGAAGTTGGGATCAGTGAAGATTTGCCGCACCAGATCCAACCCATACCCAAACTGCTCCTTGAGGCTGCTGAGCTCCATCACCATCGTCTCGGTACCGCGATGCACACCGAAGCGAATCGCCCTATCTTCGAGCTTCTTGGCAAAGCCCACATTGCCGAGCTTCTTCGTACCCTGCGAAAGCATCGCAGCCGTCAGTTTCGCTAAGCCCGGTAGCTCGCCGTCTTCGATGCTGCCGCTCTTTTGGAAAACCACCTGCATCGAGACAATGGGTAGTGTGGTCTCTTTTTCGTAAATGACGGGAATATCTACGTTTTTGACTTTGACGTGCAGTATCTCGGCACTCATCAATACCCCTTGCAAAAAAAGAATTATCAAAAAAGCTATTCTCATTCATAGACCTCCAGGATCTCGTAGGCGGTATTGCGCTTGGCAGGGATCTCGCCCACATCCTTGATGAGGCGTATCATCTCCTCTTGGTTCATCCTGTTTTGCGCACCGGCCGCACGTACCACATTCTCTTCCATCATCGTCGATCCCAAATCGTTGGCGCCATAGAGGAGTGCCAGCTGGCCGATGTGGCTGCCTTGGGTGACCCAGGAGCTCTGGATGTTTTTGAAATTATCCAAAAAGAGTCTACTTACCGCCAAGAGGCGAAGATAGCGGTTGGAGCTGGTTTTGTGCTGCACGATTCCCTTTTTTTGCAGCGCCGTGTTGTGCGGCTGGAAGCTCCACATAATAAAGGCGCGAAAGCCGCCCGTTTCATCTTGCAAATCGCGTATCTTTTGCCAGTGCTCCACAATCTCCTTATCGGTCTCTACGGTGCCGTACATCATCGTGGCCGTCGTTTTCATCCCGATTTCGTGCGCAGCGCGGTGGATGTCGAGCCACTCTTGGCTAGAGAGCTTATTGGGACTGATAATCTGGCGCACCCTGTCGCTGAGGATCTCGGCACCCGCTCCTGGGATCGAGCCAAGTCCTTTGGCCTTGAGACGTCTCAAAACCTCTTTGAAACTGAGCTTGCTCACTTTTGCGATATAGTGGATCTCTACGGCACTAAAGCCGTGGATGGTGATCTGTGGGTACTTTTTGTGGATATGCTCCACCAGATCTTCATAGTAGTCGATCTTGAGCTTGGGATGGACTCCTCCTTGGAAGAGTATCTGCGTCCCGCCGATTTCTAACAGCTCCTCGATCTTTTGGTCGATCTCATCGTAGCTGAGAATATAGGCATCTTCGTCCTTTGGCTTGCGATAGAAGGCGCAAAAATCGCAATCCACCCAGCAGATGTTGGTGTAGTTGATATTGCGATCCACGATAAAAGTGGTGATACGCTTGGGATGGAGCTCGCGCTTTTTGGCCAGCGCCATTTGTCCTAGTTCTTTGAGATCAGCATTGCGGATCAGATCCAACGCCTCTTTTGCACTTAGTCGCATTCCTCCCCCTCTTGCAGTTCGATCCCGGCAAAAAAGCCGGCTACTTCGAGTTTTATCTCTAAGCAGGCTACATCGATAGCATCTTTTTTCGTAAAACTCCCCACATAGCGATAACTGTCACCATCGAGAACGAATTTTTCGACGATACCGTATTCTGGCTCTACCAAAAAGTATTCACGAATCTTCGCACACTCATAGAGCTCTTTTTTGACGGTCTTATCTTTGGCTGCCGTGGAGGGACTGAGCACCTCGAAAATCGCACAGGGAATCTGCTCGTTTTCGCAAAAGAGCATAACATCTGGCTGCACCACGTTGGTACTTTCCTGTACCCCTTGGCGAGGACAAAAGAGCTTCAGATCATACGGTGCGATGCGAGGTTTGCAGCGATCATACTGTCGCAGCGTCGCAGCGATATTGAGCACCACATCCTGATGCACCGCGCTTGCGCCCGCCATCATATAGATCTTACCAAAGATGAGCTCTACGCGCTCTTTGGTAGTCGCATCGATGTCGAGGTAGTCTTGATAGGTATAATCCTCAAGCTTCCTTGCTTCCACGCTTCTCCTTCGCGATGGCATCGAGCACGCCGTTGACAAATTTGGGACTTTGATCGGTGCCAAGCTTTTTAGCTAATTCCACCGCCTCATCAATCACGATAGCGGCATCAAGATCGCTAAAGAGCAGCTCATAGGCTCCCAGACGCAAGATAGCGCGCTCGATATGGCCTAACCTGTCCATATCCCAGCTCTCTAGATGCTTGGCGATCTCTTCGTCGATCTTTTCTAAGTTCTTCACTACGCCGTTGAAGAGTCCCAGCGCGAATTCTCGCTGCTTGTTGCGAATCTTTTTATCTTCGAGGATCTCTTCGGCAAATTTTTTGATCTCAGGATTGCCCAAATCATAGGCATACAAAAGCCCAATCACCGCCTCTCTGGCTTGATGTCGCGTCGCCATCAAAGACCTTTATACAGATCGATCAGTTCGATGAGTCCCGCCATCGCCTCAAAACCTTTGTTTCCGGCTTTACTTCCTGCACGCTCGATCGCCTGTTCGATGGTGTCGGTGGTGAGTACGCCGAAGGTTACAGGCTTTTGATACTTGAGCGTAGTATTGGCGATGCCCTTTGTAGCTTCTGCCGCTACGTAGTCAAAGTGCGGTGTACTGCCGCGAATGATGGCACCAAGACAACAGACCCCGTCATATTTGCCGCCGGCCAGGACTTTATCGAGCGCAAAAGGAATCTCGAAAGCCCCCGGTACCAAGATAAGATCGAGGTTCTCCTCCTTGCCGCCGTGGCGCAAAAAGGCATCCTTGGCACCTTCGACAAGCCTGTCGGTGATGATATGATTGAACCTACTAGCGATAATCGCCACCTTTTCGCTTCCCGTTAGACGCAGTTTTCCTTCGATGATGTTCATTTACACTCCTA
>WGBB01000131.1 GCA_015494505.1 Nitratiruptor sp.
GATCTTCGTAGGTATGGTAGGCCCAATAGAACTCTATCATAGTGAATTCGGGATTGTGCGTCGCATCCATCCCTTCGTTGCGGAAGTTGCGGTTGATCTCAAACACCGCTTCGAAACCGCCGACGATGAGACGCTTAAGATAGAGCTCGGGAGCGATGCGCAGATATCTGTCGACTCCCAAGGCATTGTGATGCGTCACGAAGGGTCTGGCATTGGCGCCGCCCGGGATAGGGTGCATCATGGGGGTTTCTACTTCCAAAAATCCGTGACGCTCGAAAAAGTCGCGTATGAGGCTGACGATGCGAGAGCGCAGTATGAAGACCTGTTTGACCTCGGGGTTCATGATGAGGTCGAGGTAGCGTTGGCGATAGCGCAGCTCTTTATCCTGCAAGCCATGGTACTTTTCCGGTAGTGGCACGATAGCTTTGGTGACGAGGTTGAGTTCATCGGCGTGGAGTGTGAGCTCGCCTGTTTTTGTGACGAAAGGATGGCCTTTTGCTTCGATGATATCGCCCACTTCGATGAGCTTTTTGACCTTTTTGAACCACTCATCACCGAGGCTGTCGCGATTGAAATAGATCTGCACGATGCCACTTTCATCTTCTATCTTGGCAAAAGCGGCCTTGCCCATATGGCGCAAGAACTTTATGCGTCCCGTGAGTTTGACGCATACCTTTTCGTCACGGCGCTCCTCAAGGTCCTTGACATAGGCATATTTTTCTAAAAACTCGCTGTTTTTCATCTCTTTGCAAAAGCCGTGTCCATAAGGGTTGATCCCCTCTTTGCGAAGCTCCTCGGCTTTTTGGATGCGTTGCTGTTCGTATTGGTTGTTAAAAATCAAATGCTCACTCCTTGCTTAGATTGTTTTCGATCGCTTGTTGTATCTTTTTTTCTATGCTCTTTTGTACTTCGTTTTGTGCATCCTCTACGACTGCTTCCTTTGCCTTTTCGCCTTTGGCTTGGACGTCGGAGGCTACAAAATCCTCAGGCTTGAGTTTGATGATGTAGCCGCCGGTTTTGAGCAGGTAAGGGTATAAAAAGGAGTCGTGGGTGTATTTCTCCACGATTTTTTTGGTCGCTTCGATGCTCGATATAGCGTAGACCAGCACGGAGATGATGAGAAATATCTTTGCCCAGCCAAATAGCAGGCCAAGTATTTTATTGACCATCCCCATACCGCTTGCATGGGTGATTTTAGTCACGATTGAACCTAAAAGCACCATACCCACCCAGATGGCAAAAAGTCCCACGATGAAGCCCACGAAGGTGAGGGCCGTCTCGTTTTTAATGAGAAATATGTTGTCACTGATAAATCTTCCTATAGTATCCGCATAGCGCGAGCCATAGTAGATACCGCCGATGATACCGGCCAGACCGAAGAATTCTTTGACAAAGCCGTCTATGAGGCCTTTGAGCCCCAGAAAGAGGATAATCGCACCGATGATGAGATCGAAACTGTTAAATCCGTGCATCCGCCGTCCTTAGAGATTTTTGACGAAATTTATGAGCTCTTCGGGTTTGTTGGAGTATTTGAGTGCGGTATCTTTGTCTATGACGCGATTGAGCAGCAACTTTTGGAGCACTTTTGTCTGGGTCTGCATACCTGTTTGCTGCTGGCCAAGCTGCATCTGCGAGTAGATTTGGTGCACTTTGTTTTCGCGAATAAGGTTGGAGATGGCGGGGTTGGTGATGAGGATTTCATGGACTGCTATCCGTCCTCCTCCGATTTTCGGTAAGAGCGCTTGCGAGATGACGGCCACGAGGCTTGTAGAGAGCTGTGCGCGGATCTGCGGCTGTTCGTCTCCACCGAAAACATCGATGATACGGTTGATAGTGCCGGGAGCGGAGTTGGTGTGGAGCGTACCGAATACCAGGTGCCCCGTTTCGGCTGCCGTGAGGGCCGCTTTGATGGTTTCTTGGTCGCGCATCTCCCCGATGAGGATCACGTCCGGGTCTTCGCGGAGTGCATATTTGAGTGCGCGTGCGTAGCTTTTGGTATCGAGTCCCAGTTCTCGGTGAGAAAAGAGGGAGTTTTTGTTCTCGTGGATGAATTCCACCGGGTCTTCTATGGTGATGATATGCTTGCGCTCGGTTTCGTTGATTTCATTGAGCATTGCTGCGAGCGTCGTAGACTTACCGCTTCCCGTAGGACCGGTTACGAGAATAAGCCCTTTTTCGCGTTTGATGATCTCTTTGAAAATTTGAGGTGCGCCGAGGCTGTCGATAGTGGGGATTTCACTAGGAATGATACGAAAGGCTGCGGCCATTTCGTCCAAAACTTTATAGTAGTTGGCACGAAAACGCCCTACATTGGGGATACCGAAAGCAAAGTCGAGCTCGAACTCCTCTTCAAACTGTTTCTTCTGTTTCTCCGTAATAAGGGTGTAGCATAGGTCTTGAATCTCTTCGCCTGTGAGTTTAGGGAGATTGAGCGGCACCAGTCGTCCGTCGATACGTACTTGCGGTTCGCTGCGCGGTACGAGGTGGAGGTCCGAAGCGTTGTGCGCAACGACCGTTTTGAACAAAGAATTGATATCCACTTGCATACAAAAACCTTATTCGATAATTTTGGGGACGATAAAGAAATCTTCTTCGCTTTTGGGTGCGTGCGCAAGGATCTTCTTTGCGATCTGGGGTTCGTTGTGGGGTTGGTCGGGGCGCAGGGGCGCATGGCTGTCAATGACGTTGAATTCAGCCGGTACGTTGTCGAGCTCAAGCTCGTTGAGAATATCTACGAATTCCAAAAATCTGTTGAGTTCTTCGAGTATCTTTTCTTTATGGGACTCTTCGATTTGCAGCATACTGAGAGTTTCGAGTCGATGGAGGAGCGTTTCATCGATTCTTTGCATTGCCCGCCTTTTGTTTTTTTGGCATTTTACCATAAAATAAAGATTTGTTTGATATGATTTGGGAAATTCTTGAGCAAGGAAACGGTATTGGGAGCCAAAGAGAATATCGAATATATCAAAGAGGAGCTTTCAAGCGACGAGAAGCTTCTGGGGCAATTGATAAAGACGGAACGCTTTTTCAAAAAATATAAAAAACCTCTTATTGCCCTCGTGGGTATTGGGCTCTTGGCGCTCGCGGGATATGGAGCCTACGACTGGAAACACACTCGTGACCTAGCAGCGGCCAACGAAGCCTATATGCAGCTGCTTCATTCGCCATCCAAAGAGGCTGAAGATTTGTTGGCATCTAAAGACCCGAAACTCTATAGGCTCTATCTCTATCAACAAGCGGTACGTAAAAAAGATGCAGCTACACTTCAAAAACTCGCTGCTAGCGACGATCCGATCATTTCCGATATGGCCAAATACCATCTCGCGGCACTCAAAAGCGATTTGGCTAAGCTCCATGAAATAGCGCTATCGGACAATGTTGTACGCGATATGGCGCTGCTGGATGAGGCGATTCTTCTGGATAAAAAGGGTGAAGAGAAAAAGGCACGTAGCCGATTGGCACGTATCGGTAAAGAGTCGCCGGCTTATGAAGCTGCGCAGCTGCTCAAACACTACGGCACAAAGGTATCCCGATGAAAAGACTTTTCGCACTTCTTCTAGTAGGTCTCTTTTTTGTAGGCTGCAGCAACAAACACTATTTCGAACCGGAAAACGTAGTGGGAGCCGTCGATTTCGACGGCTCTTTGCCGGCATCCATCGTGGATGTGTTGCGTGACGGTGCGACGCTGGCCAACGGGCAATTTATCTCTCGAGACGGTTTAGAAGATTATAAGTTTCCTCCCAAATTTCTTTTCTTGCATAAAAGCGGCGGCTATTACATAGGTGCATCTAAGTGTGGAGAACTGCAGGTGGTGGATGTGGATACCAAAAAAGTGGTATACAAGAAAAAATTCGCCATGAAATCCCCCATCGCCGCATCTGCCAAAGGAAACATTTTAGCACTCGTTTTTGATGACGATTCTTTGGCACTCTATAATATGGACAACGACTATCTCATCTACTCTTCCAAGCAGAAGCCGGGCATAGCGAACGACACCAAAATCGCCAATCCCTTTTTCCTCGATCGCCTCGTGATCTTTCCCACGCTCGATGGGAAGCTCGTAGTGGTAGATCCCGTAACGGCAAAAGAGGTGCGTACTATCATCATCGGTACCAAAGAGCATTTTAACAATGTGATCTATCTGGGCGTCATCGACGAAAAGCTCATAGCTGCCACGCCCAATCGCATCATCAGCGTCAATCCTACTTTCTCCAACTCGCTTGATATTGATCTCGTAGACGTGCTCTATGTCAAAGGGCGCGTCTATCTTTTGACAAAAGATGGGCAGATAATCTTAACAGACCCCGAGCTCAACGTTCTTAAGCGCCGCAAATACGCTTTTGCGCATTTTACGGGTGCGATTTATGGGGAGTATATCTACCTTATAGAACAAGGCGGTTATATCATAGCAGTGGATAAGGACCTGCGCGTTACAAACATCTTCGAGTTTCCAAGTGAAATCGATGAGTACATCTTCACTTCCAAAGATAAAGTCTTCTTCGGCGACAAATACTTCAAACTCAACAAACTATGATAGAAAATCTGTGCAAGGAGCTGGGATTTGGGGAGTGCAAACTCCTCGATCCTAGGCAGTTTGGGATTCGCAAACGCATCGAAATAGCCAAAAGCGACGATAGGTGTCTTTTTTACATAGAACGTAAAAGCCGCTTTGTGACCAAGGATGCCAACGATTTGCTAGCAATCGCCCGGAAGGTGTGCCAAAAACCCGGTGTGTTGCTGCTCGCTGCACCGTTATGCTCCAAAGCGCGTAGAATATTGGAAAACGAGGGATGGGATGTGCGAACTGTTGGTTGATGTGGGCAACAGCAGCGCTAAAGTCTATGACGGTAAAAGTGTGCGCCGCATCCCAAAAGAGGAGCTAGCGCGTTTGCGCCACAAGAAGGCGGCCTATGTCTGTGTCGATACGAAAATGGTACCGATATTGGCGAAGTGGGAAAGCTGGATAGATATCGCGCGCTTCGTGGATCTCCCCGGCAGCTACGAAGGGATGGGGGAGGATCGCAGAGTGCTCTGCTCCTTAGTCAAAGAGGGCGTCATAGTGGATGTGGGAAGTGCGGTGACCGTGGATGTCATGCATGACGGGGTCTATAAAGGGGGCTTTTTGTATCCAGGTTTACATGCTATGGAGCGGGCGTTTGCCTCAATATCGCCGCGGCTGGCATGTGGCATAAAGCATGCAGTGTCTCAGCTGACAAAAGATACGTGCGCACAGATTGCGTACGGAGCTTTAGTCCCGCTAGCAAGTCACATCCGAAAGCTCGGCTCTCCCTGTTATCTTACGGGCGGGGATGCCGAGATTCTGGCACCTTTGATTCCAGGAGCTATCGTAGATAAAGAGCTCATATTCAAAGCGATGCAAAAGATCATCCAAAGGAAGAAACTATGCTAACGATCGCCTTGCCCAAGGGGCGTATAGGAGACGATTCTCTACAAATTTTTGAAAAGATTTTTGCCAAACCGTTTCGCTTCGAAGAGCGAAAACTCATTTTGGAGATGGAAAATTTTCGATTCTTGCGTGTACGCAGCCAAGATGTGCCCACCTATGTCTACCATCAGGCGGCGGATTTGGGAGTAGTGGGTTTGGATGTATTAGAAGAGAAGGGACTTGATCTTGTGAGGCTGCTCGACCTTGGATTTGGGCGTTGCAGCGTGAGCATCGGTATCAGGGCAGAGGAGGAGCTGCGTTTTGACAAACCCAGCTACAAGGTGGCTACGAAGATGGAGAACATCACACGCCGCTACTTTAGCAAACGCGCCATTCCCGTCGAGATCATCAAGCTCTACGGTTCTATCGAGCTGGCACCACTCGTGGGGCTGGCGGACATGATCGTGGATATCGTCGAAACCGGTGAAACCATGCGCCAAAACGGTCTTAAACCGGCCCTCGATATTATGGAGAGTTCGGCCTACCTTATCGCCAATAAAAACAGTTTCTATGCCAAAAAAGAGGAGATTTTGCGCTTGCGCCACCAAATCCAAGAGGTGCTTTGATGGGCCTCGACCTCTATGCGCGTATAGAGCCGCTTTTGGGTTTCGAAGAAGAGAAGCGCCAACTATACGAGATTTTTTTAGACAAACTCGAGGTCCTCGGCGTGCATGATGTGCTCGATATAGGGTGCGGCAGCGGTGCTTTTATGGAACTTGCCCAAAAGAGGGGATTTTCCATCAAAGGCATCGATATTAGCTGCGCGATGGTAGAGCGTGCGCGCGCAAGGGGGTTTGATGCCGAGTGCATGGACGTATGTGAAATGCGAGGAAGCTTCGAAGCTGCCGTAGCCGTTTTCGACGTGATTAACTACATGGACCACAAGGCTTTGGCACGATTTTTTGCGTGTGTGCGGCGAATTCTCAAAGATGGCGGCTATTTTTTGTGTGACATGAATACGCTCTATGGCTTCGAAGAGGTGGCTCAAGGCACACTCCTCATAGAGCGTGAGGATGCGTGTGTGGCGATAGAAGCGGAGTTTGCAGATATGAAACTTTTTACAAAAATACTCTACTTTTATAAGCAAAACCAATGCTACCGAAAAGAAAAAGATAGTATAATCCAGTACTACCACGATGTGGCTAATTTGAAACGATTGGGATTGAAACTTGTGGATATAGATTTGGTCTCGTTGTTCGCTCAAGAGCCTGATAAAGCACTGCTAGTATGGCAAAAGGATTGAGATGGCCCTGTTTGGATTTGGGAAGAAAAAAGAGCCGAAGAAAGAGCCGCAGCATCAAAGCGAAGACGTGAAGCTCAATAGGCGGCGATGGATACGCTACGACGTACGCGGACTGCAAACGAGCCTAGGCGAAGCCGTGGATATATCGAGACGCAGTATCGCCGTAGCTGCCGATAAAAAGCTCGAAATCGGAGAGAAACTCGATATCGTCATAGGAGATGAAACCTTCGAGGCCCAGGTAGTGGCTGTGTATAAAAACCGCGTGGCTCTGGAACTTGCAAGCGATATCACCCAAGATATCATCCAAGATGCACTTCCCACTCTTGCATCTTGCAAAACAGAGCCGCGCAAAGACTTTCGTTTCGATACGCTTTTGAGCGATGAAGACGTGCGTATTAACAGAGCCATCGTCAATCTCATGCTCGAAATAGAAGACCCCAATACCACCATCGAAAAGCTGGAGCAAAACATCCTAGCGGTGCCCAAGCTCGAAGAGCTCATTCTCAAACGCGCCAACTCCATAGAAAAAGCACGCGCCGCACGCATAGAGACGGTGCGTGATGCAATAGCGAGACTGGGATTTGAAGAGATCAAGCTCATGGTCTACGACTATATCAATTATGATCTCAATCTCACCAATACCGCTTTGATCCATTTCAAAGATTTCGACCTTTTTACGTTGATGATCAATGCACTCTTTAAGCGGTTCGCACCGCTTTTTGGCTTTAACGATATCAAGAGCGAAGGGCAGTCGCTCATGGGGATGAGCTATGTGGGAGCCATGTATCTTGCGCAGCAGAGTGAAAAACTGCGTCGGCACTACACAGATGTGGATGCGCTCTTTGCGTATGAGATGCGGGTTTTGGAGCAAGCCGAACTGGGAGAGGATCTCTTGGCACTCGATCGCTACTACTTTCTAGAAGTTCTCGGTGTCTTTACCTATATTTTCGATGGATTCGTGCTTGCATACATGGCGCATCAGCCCCACTACAAGCCACCTTTTAGGATGACGCTGAGCGCTCGCAAGCTCAAATTTTCCTATATAGCCTATCTTACGATGCTTGCGATGCGCTACATTTTAGGTGCTGACAAGCATAGCGGTTATGTGCTTTTCAATCGTCTCAAACGTTTCGGCTACGATCTGGGCGAAGCGAAAGATTTTCTCAATGCCATCATCGACGAAGTGAACCACAAACTTCGCAAAATCGGATCGGATAAACATATCAAACACTGTCAGATGCCTACCATTCTCTACTCTTTGGAAAACTATCTGGGAGGGGGCATCTACTACGAATATATCAAAACACAGCTAGAAGAGGTGCACAAAGGCCATGGGCGTATCGTTATAGGGTATGAAGATGAGTCTTATACCCATTTCGTGCTCGAAAAGATCATCAACTACGACGAGTATCGTTTCAACAAACTTCCTTTTGCCGTGATAGATTGTGCCGCTATCGAAGATGAAGATCTCGCCCTCGATCAGTTCTCCAGTTTCGATATGCTGCTTATAAAAAACCTTCATAAGCTTCCGGAGTCGCTTCAGGCAGACTTTGCCAAGCTCTATCGCGATTTTGATGGAGTGCTTTTTGCTACGTTCACAAAATCCGCGCTGCTCGATTTTGCACGTCCGCAGCTGTATGATCTCATATGTGACGATTATGTGGAGATGCCAAGCTATGAACACTCTGCGATTTTTTATATGAAAATGGTGCAAAATGCACTAGCGCAGCTCAAAAACTTTGCACATGGCGAGGTGTGCGATATAGCGGAGTTTAAAGAGGAGGCAAAGAGTTTTGGGTGTATAGAGAGGGAGTGTATAGA
>WGBB01000132.1 GCA_015494505.1 Nitratiruptor sp.
CCCATAGCTGCGGGCTATGCAGAGGCTATTTTCGTAGCATCTGCCAAGAGTTTCGGCTTCATCGCCCCTGCCGCGATAGATGGGTCCCACTGTGTGGATCACCCATTTAGCCGGGAGGTTGTAGCCATGTGTAATCTTGGCTTCGCCCGGTTTGGCTCCGCCGAGGGTGGCGCACTCTTTTTTGAGCTCGGGTCCTGCGGCACGGTGGATAGCACCATCCACGCCACCGCCACCCAAGAGCGAGGGATTGGCGGCGTTGACGATGGCGTCCACGGCGAGGCGCGTAATGTCACCTTGAGTGAGGACTATTGACACCCGTGGCACTCCATGCTGCGATCAGCAATATCGGCGCTCACTTCAGGAGACTGGCTGCGCAGGTAGTAGGTGGATTTGAGGCCGAGCTGCCAAGCAAGCGTATAGATTTCATGCAGGTACTTACCGCTGGCTTTATCAAGCCGGATGAAGATATTGACGCTTTGACCTTGGTCGATCCACTTTTGGCGCACGGCGGCTGCTTTGATGAGCAGGCGCTGATCCAGATCATACGCAGGCGTGTAGTACTGCCAGGTATCGGGATTGAGGTTGGGCACCACCACGGGGATGAGGCCCGAGAGGTTCTCTTCGAACCATTTGCGTTTATAGACAGGTTCGATGGTCTGGGTGGTGCCTGTGAGGATGGAGATGGAGCTGGTGGGAGCGATGGCCATGAGATAGCCGTTGCGCATGCCGTCGCGTTTTACCTTTTCACGCAGTTCGTTCCAGTCGTAGATGTAGCCAAAGAGCCCGCCGCGATCGGGGGTGAGCTTTTTGGCTTCTTTGTTGGCCGTATCGATAGGCATGATGCCCTTGCTCCATTTGGAGCCCTCAAAGAGGGGGTATTTGCCCTTTTCCACGGCGAGATTGGAGGATGCGCGGATGGCGTTGTAGCTGATCATCTCCATAATTTCGTCGATTTTTCGAAAATGCTCGTCGCTCCCCCACTCTATCTGGTGTTCTGCCAGCATCTGTGCTTCGCCCATGACTCCAAGGCCGATGGAGCGGGTTTGGAGGTTGGTCTTCTTGACCTTTTCGAGAGGGTAGAAGTTCAGATCGATGACGTTGTCGAGCATTCTGATGGCGATGGGCACCACGCGCTCGATATCCTCTTTGGTGTTGATTTTGCTGAGATTCACACTTGCGAGGTTGCACACCGCCGTAAGGCCGTCCTCTTTGGCCTTTTCGACGATGAAGACCTGTTTACCGCCGATACTATCGAGGCTGGTGATCTTCTTGGCCTTTTTGGTGATACCGGTATCGACGGTGACGTCTTCCTCTTCGTCGAAATAGTCGACGCTGCCGTCTTCATATTTGACCATCACTTTGTAGTAGTTTGGCTCGGTGTTTTGGAAGATTTCGGTACAGAGATTGGAGCTGCGAATGATGCCTGCATGGCCGTTGGGGTTGCAGCGGTTGGCGTTGTCTTTGAAGCACAAGAAGGGGTTGCCCGTCTCGAAGTAGCTGCGCAGGATCAGTTTCCAAAGCTCTTTGGCCTTGACGCGCTCTTTGGTGATGTCGTCTCGCTGTTCATATTCGATATAGCGTTTTTCAAACTCCTCTCCCCACAGCTCCGTCAAATCGCTGGTTTCATACGGATCGAAAAGCGTCCATATCCCATCTTCTGCTATGCGCTTCATGAAAAGGTCGTTGATCCAAAGAGCCGGGAAGAGGTCGTGCGCTCTGCGGCGCTCCTCGCCGCTGTTTTTTTTCAGGTCGATGAAGTCGCGGATGTCGATGTGCCACGGTTCGATATAGACGGCGATGGCGCCCTTGCGCGTGCCCAGTTGGTCTACGGCGATGGCGATGTCGTTGGTGATTTTCAAAAAGGGCACGATACCGCCGGCTGCGTGTTTGTGGCCGTCGATGTAGCTTCCCATACCGCGCACCCTGCTCCAGTCCCAGCCGATGCCGCCGCCAAATTTGCTCAGCAGCGCCATCTCTTTGTAGCTATCGAAGATTCCCTCGATATTGTCGGGGGTGCTTCCGATGTAGCAAGAACTCAGCTGATGGCGTGTGGTGCGGGCGTTGGAGAGGGTGGGTGTGGCCACCATCACTTCAAATTTACTGATGACATCGTAGAATTTTTTCGCCCATGTCTGGCAGTCCAGTTCGTTTTGAGCCAAAAACATCGCCACGGCCATGAAGAGCTGCTGTGGCAATTCTATCGGATTGCCTTCCCGATCTTTGAGCAAGTAGCGATCATAGAGGGTGCGGATACCCAGATAGGTAAACTGCAAATCGCGCTCAGGCTTGATGTAGTCGTTGAGATCGTCCAGGTCGTACTTTTCTTTGAGGCCCGGGATGATGCGTCCCTCTTTTTCACCGCGCTCGAAGTAGTCGCGCAGATGCGTGTAGCCCGTAAAGCCACTGACTTTGTGATAGAGGTCGTAGAGGAACAGTCGTGCAGCCACGAAGGTCCAGTTGGGTCTATCTACATCGATCTTGTCTACGGCCGTGCGAATGAGGGTCTCTTGGATTTCGGCGGTAGTGATGCCGTCGCGAAATTGGATTTTGGCATCCACTTCCAGTTCGCTCTGGCTTACCCCTTCGAGCCCCTCACAGGCTGCCCGTGTGTATTTTTGGATTTTCGAGATATCGAGCGGCTCTATGCGACCGTTCCTTTTGACGACTCGAATCATCTTTACTCTCCCCTTTCAAAAACCCTTGCAAAGATTTTGTCCACGTTTTTGGTGTAGTAACTATAGTCGAAAAATGTTCTAATTTCGTCCTCTTTGATTTTGGAGGTGAGCTCTTTATCTTCGAGAAGATACTGCAAAAAGAGGCTCTCGCCTTTGTCGTTGACGGGTGCGTGGCCCTCTTGGATCTGCTCCCACACTTTCATGGCGTTGCGCTGCACTACTTTGTAGGCCTCTTCGCGTGTCATGCCGCGCTTGGTGAGTTCTAGCAGGACGCGCTGGCTAAAGACGAGGCCGCCTGTGAGATTGAGGTTTTTCATCATGTTTTTGGGATAGACCACGAGGTTGGCGATGACGTTGTTGAGGCGATGGAGTGCGAAATCGAGGGTGATGAACCCGTCTGGCAGGATGAAGCGCTCCACGCTGGAGTGGCTGATATCGCGCTCATGCCACAGCGCTACGTTTTCGAGTGCCGGCATCACCATGGAGCGGATTTGGCGAGCAAGGCCCGTGAGGTTTTCACTCAGCACCGGATTGCGCTTGTGGGGCATGGCAGAGCTGCCCTTTTGGCCTTTGCTGAAATACTCTTCGGCCTCATAGACCTCCGTGCGCTGGAAGTGGCGGATATTGACGGCGATTTTTTCTATCGTGGAGGCGATGAGCGCCATGGTGGTGAAGAGCCTTGCGTAGCGGTCGCGCTGGATGACCTGGTTCGATACGGGTGCCGGTTTGAGCCCCAACTCTTCGCAGACATACTCTTCCAGCTCCATGGGTGCGTGGGCGAAGTTGCCCATAGCGCCGCTCACTTTGCCCACACTGATAACTTCGAGGGTCTCTTCGAGGTTTTTGAGGTGGCGTGCGAACTCGTCATACCAGATGGCCAGCACAAGGCCGAAGGTAATAGGCTCGCCATGGATGCCGTGGCTGCGCCCCACCATGAGGGTCATTTTATGTTCGAATGCCCGTTTTTTAATGGATTCCATCACCATCTTCACATCTTCGATGATGAGCTTGAGGGAGTCGCGCATCTGGAGCGCCACGGCTGTGTCGATGGTATCGGAGCTGGTCATCCCGTAGTGCACCCAGCGAGATTCTGGTCCCAGGCTCTCTGCGACGCTGGTGAGAAACGCGATGACGTCATGCTTGGTCTCTTTTTCTATTTCGTTGATGCGATCGATATCGAACTTGGCGTTTTTGAGAATCTTTTCCATATCCTCGTCGGGGATGAGTCCCAAGCGGTTCCAGGCCTTGACGGCTGCTAGTTCCACGTCCAGCCAGGCTTGGTATTTGGCCTGCATCGTCCATTTGTCGGCCATCTC
>WGBB01000133.1 GCA_015494505.1 Nitratiruptor sp.
ATATCGCGCCTTGTATCAATCTCCACGCTTCGCTCTTGCCTGCCTATAGAGGAGCGAGTCCCATCCAGCAAGCGCTGCTCAACGGTGATACCATCACGGGTGTCACGGCGATGCTGATGGACGAGGGGCTGGATACGGGCGATATTTTAGGGGTGCGCGTGTGTGCCATTGAGCCCGAAGATACGGCCATCACGCTTTTTGCTAAGCTCGCAGATGTCGCGGCAGATTTGACGCCTGCAATTGTACGCGACTTTTCTCGTATCTCCCCCGTTCCCCAGGCCGACGTGGATGCGAGCTACTGTGCAAAAATTAAAAAGAGCGACGGAGAGATTCATTTTGATGATGCGAGGAAGATCTATAATAAGTATAGGGCATTTATATTTTGGCCCGGCATCTTCACTCCAAGCGGGCTCAAGCTCAAAAAAATCGCCCTCGAGAGCACGGAGGAGGCGTATGAGCCGGGAGTCATCATCGAAATAGCCGCTGATAGCATCGTGGTAGGGTGCAAAAGAGGGGCTCTGCGTATTTTCAAAGTCCAGCCCCCATCAAAAAAAGAGATGGACGCCATAAGCTACATAAACGGACAAAGGCTAAAATGTGGAGATAGTCTGCTTCGATAGCATCGACTCGACGCAAAAACGCCTCATCGCCGATATCAAAGAAGGCCGCGTCCAAGCTCCCATCGCCTATTTTACCAACCACCAAACAGCCGGTGTAGGGAGCCGAGAAAACCGCTGGATAGGCAAGAGAGGCAACTTCTTTCTCTCCTTTGCCTATAAAGATTTCCCACACGATTTGCCGCAGGCTTCCGTGGCGATTTATGTTTCGTTTCTACTCAAAGAGGTGCTGGCTCATCACGGTTCGCGCGTCTGGATCAAATGGCCCAACGATTTTTATTTGGGGGAGCGAAAAATCGGTGGATGCGTTACGAATAAGATAAATGAAACTTATATCTGCGGCATAGGGCTCAATACAACGTTTTCGCCACACGGTTTTGGTAAACTCGACATTTCCATCGAGGATGCGACTCTTTTAGAGGAGTACTTCGCTTCTTTGGAATCAAGACCTTCATGGAAGGAAATTTTTAGCAAATATGCAATAGAATTTCATAAGAACAAAAACTTCACTGCTCATGTCGGACAAAAGGTGGTCTCTTTAAAAGATGCGACTCTAGCCGAAGATGGCGCACTGATACTTGACGGCGAAAGGATCTACTCATTGCGATGACTGAAATAATAGCGATAGCAAACCAAAAGGGAGGGGTGGGTAAGACCACCACGGCAGTCAATCTCGCTGCATCACTTGCAAAAGAGGGCAAAAATGTCCTACTGATCGATGCCGATCCACAGGCCAATGCTACGACGAGCCTAGGATACAGCCGCAACGACTATGAGTTCAATATCTACCATGTAATGATCGGCTCGAAGAAGCTCTCGCAAATCATCCTTAAAACAGAGGTGGAAAATCTCTATCTCGCTCCATCCAATATCGGCCTGGTGGGTATAGAAAAGGAGTACTACGTCAACGACAAAAAACGCGAACTCATGCTCAAAGAAGCTATCGCCGAGGTAGAGAAAGAGTTTGACTTCGTCATTATAGATTCTCCTCCCGCTTTAGGACCTATGACCATAAATGCCCTCAGTGCCGCACATTCGGTGATTATTCCTATACAGTGCGAATTTTTCGCTCTCGAAGGACTCGCACAGCTGCTCAATACCATCAAACTGATCCGCAAAACCATCAACCCGGCTCTCAAGATAAAAGGCTTTCTGCCTACGATGTTTAGCAAGCAAAACAATCTATCCAAGCAAGTATTGGCAGATTTGACGCGCCATTTTGATGAAAAGCTCTTTCGTGATAAGGAAAAATCCGCTTTTATCGTGATCCCGCGTAATGTAAAACTGGCTGAGAGCCCAAGTTTCGGTAAGCCGGTTATAGAGTACGACAAAAAATCGACGGGTGCTTTGGCATATCGTTCTTTAGCAAGATCGATCCTGGAAGGTTCACATGGCTAAGAAGAGTCTCGGACGCGGGCTCGGCGCTATTTTGGGAGAAGTGGCCGAGGCATACGAAAAGGAAGTGCCCCAAAACGAAATCGTAGAGATATCTATCGAAGCGATACGCAAAAACCCCTACCAGCCACGCCGCAATTTCAACGAAGAGTCTTTGCGCGAACTTGCCGAATCGATCAAAGAACACGGGCTTTTGCAGCCTATCATAGTCATCGAGGATATAGACGGGTACATGCTTATTGCCGGTGAGCGGCGTCTGCGTGCCAGCCAGATGGCAGGGCTGGAAAAGATCAAAGCGATCGTGGCCAAGATCGACAAAAGTCGCTACCGAGAATTCGCCCTTATCGAAAACATCCAGCGTGAAAACCTCAAACCCCTCGATCTTGCCTACAGCTACAAAGAGCTGATCGACGAATACGGCATTACCCATGAGGAGCTCTCCAATATCGTAAAAAAATCGCGTGCGCATATCACCAATACCTTACGGCTTTTGCAACTGAGCGACTATGCCAAGCAAGCTCTCAATGACGAGAAGATTACGGCTGGGCATGCAAAAGTGCTGGTGGGACTGGATGAAAAAGAGCAGCGACTTGTAGTTGATTCCATTATCGGTCAGAAATTGAGTGTGCGCGAAGCGGAGAAACTGGTAGGGCAGCAGAAAAAAAGTGTTACAAAAAGTGATAAAGCGAAAAAAATTCCTCTCGATACAAAAGCGCTCAAAGAGCATCTCGCACGTCGCAATATACCCCATAAGCTATCGAAAAACAAGCTTGTTATCGAACTTAACTCACAAGAACTCATCGATAAGCTTGCAGAAATTTTTTCATAAGAATCGTTTCGTTTAATCTTTTTATATAGTTTGCTATGCTAAAATCACGCAAAATTTAGAAAGGGAGTGGTATGCTAGATATCGATCTGGGACTGCTTGGGCTCACGGCCGCGGTCTTCTTGGTCCTCATCGTGCTGCTCAATAACATGCTCTACAAACCTCTCGTGCAGTTTATGGACGAGCGTGAGGCGAGCATCAAGCGCGATCTGGAGAATGCCGTAAGCAACGAAGACGAGTCGCAAAAGATGCTGGATGAAGCCAAAACGATCCTTGCGAACGCAAAGGCGGAAGCTGCAAAGATGAAGCAAGAGGCTCTCGAAGCTATCAAAGCCGAATCTGCGCAAAAAATCGAAGCCAAAAAGAGTGAGCTTGAGAGCAAGCAGGAAGCTTTTATGGCAGATCTTGCCAAAGAGGAAGAGCAGGTAAAAGCTGCGCTCATTTCACAACTGCCGCTTTTCAAAGAAGCTCTCAAAGCCAAATTTAACCAACTGTAAAGGAGACGGAGTGAGTGCACGTGTTTTGACGCTTCTGGCTCTGTCTGCTAGCGCGATGTTTGCAAGCGGCGGTGCCGAGCATGGAACGGATATCATCCCCCGAACCGTAAACTTCTTGATTTTTGCCGCTATTTTGTACTACTTGGTGGCAGAACCCGTCAAAAACTTCTTCAAAAATAGATCCGCGACGATCGCGGCGAGTCTCGAAGAGGTACAGCAAAAGCTCAAACTCGCAAAAGAGGAGAGACAAAAAGCACAAAATGAGCTAGAAAAAGCGAAACAGCTAGCCTCTGAAATCGGCGAGACGACAAAAAAAGAGATCGAGCTTCTCAAAGAGCAGATCATCAAGCAAACGGAGCAAGAACTGGCCGCACTTGAAAAGAGCTTTGTTGAAAACATGGAACTAGAGCGTCGCAAACGTATCCGCCAAATCACCAAAGAGGTGCTCGAAGAGCTCTTTGAAGACAAGAGCATCGATCTTGACAAAGAGCACTTTGTGAACCTTATCGTCAAAAAGGTTGCATAATGGAAGAGTTGATAGCAAAACGCTACGTCAAGGCGCTCCAAGAGGTGCTCAGCCTCGAAGAACTCGAAAGCGCCCAGGAGTATTTCAATGCGGTGGCTTCGCTTTTTAAAGAGTGGAAAGTGCGGGAGTTTTTCGCATCTCCCGAAGTAGACAAAGATGCGAAGGTCTCTTTGCTTTTAGCACCTATTGAAGGCAACGAAAAGATAGCCAACTTCATCAAAGTGCTGGCCCAAAAGAATAGGCTCGATATCATTCCCGCTATCGCTAGCGAACTGGCTACGAATATCGCACTAGCGAAAAAAGAGTTCACAGGGCATGTCTATAGTGAGTATGAGCTCTCCGTAGATGAGCTTGCGCGCATCGCCGATGCGCTCCAAAAGCGCGTAGGCGGCTCGGTGCAACTCGTCCAAGAATCCGAAAAGTATGACGGTATCAAGGTAGAAGTGGATACCGTGGGTCTCGAGGTGGATTTTTCCAAAAGCAAAATCAAAAAACAGCTCATCGAAAACATTCTTAAAGCAATCTAGAAAGGAGTTAGTGTGGCACAAAAACTGCAAGCTGACGAAATTAGCTCAATCATTAAAGAGCGCATCGAGGATTTCGAACTCAAAATCGATGTAGATGAAACCGGGAAAGTCATCTCTTTCGCAGACGGTGTTGCGAAAGTATATGGTCTTAATAACGTAATGGCCGGCGAGATGCTGGAGTTTGAAAACGGTGATAAAGGTATGGCCCTCAACCTCGAAGAGACCAACGTGGGTGTGGTGGTACTCGGTAAAGGTGAGGGCATCAGAGAAGGAAGCAGCGTCAAGAGACTCGGCAAACTCCTCAAAGTCCCCGTAGGCGAAGCTCTCGTAGGTCGTGTGGTCAACGCTATCGGTGAGCCTATCGACGGTAAAGGGCCTATCGAAGCTACGGAGTATCGCTATGTAGAGGAGAAGGCTCCCGGCATTATGCCTCGTAAATCGGTGCATGAGCCGCTCCAAACAGGTATCAAAGCGATTGACGCGCTCGTGCCCATCGGTCGCGGTCAGCGTGAGCTCATCATCGGTGACCGCCAAACAGGTAAAACCACTGTCGCGATCGATACCATCATCAACCAAAAAGGCCAAGATGTTATCTGTATCTATGTAGCTATCGGCCAAAAGCAATCTACCGTGGCACAAGTGGTACGCAAGCTTGAAGAGACCGGTGCTATGGAGTACTCCATCGTAGTCAATGCAGGTGCCAGTGAACCTGCGGCGCTTCAGTTCCTAGCAGCCTACACCGGATGTACGATGGGTGAATACTTCCGTGACAACGGAAAACATGCTCTCATCGTCTACGATGATTTGAGCAAGCACGCTGTTGCATACCGTGAAATGTCTCTGATTCTTCGCAGACCTCCAGGTCGTGAGGCGTATCCCGGTGACGTTTTCTATATCCACTCTCGCTTGCTCGAGCGTGCGGCGAAGCTCAATGACGAGCATGGAGCGGGAAGTCTTACGGCACTTCCTATCATCGAGACGCAAGCAGGCGACGTCTCTGCATACATTCCGACAAACGTCATCTCCATTACTGACGGTCAGATATTCCTCGAAACAGACCTTTTCAACGCAGGTATCCGTCCGGCTATCAACGTAGGTATCTCCGTTTCTCGCGTCGGTGGTGCTGCGCAAATCAAAGCTATGAAGCAAGTAGCCGGTACGCTTCGCCTCGACCTTGCGCAATATCGTGAGCTCGAAGCTTTCGCACAGTTTGCGAGCGACCTGGATGAAGCGAGCCGCAAGCAGCTCGAGCGTGGACAAAGAATGGTGGAAATCCTCAAGCAGCCGCCATATTCACCGCTTCCGGTAGAAAAACAGATTACTATCATCTATGCAGGTGCGAATGGTTTCTTAGACGACATCCCCGTCAAAGCGATAAACAAATTCGAATATGAGCTCTATAGCTTTATCGAAGCGAAGTATCCGCAGATTTTCGAGATGATTCGCGAAAGAAAAGCTCTCGACGACGAAATCAAAGAACTTCTCAACAAGGCGATCGAAGAGTTCAAGGCTACTTTTAGTGCCGAGTAAGGATAAGCAATGGCGAATCTCAAAGATATAAAAAGAAAAATCGGCAGCGTCAAAAACACGCAGAAGACCACACGTGCTATGAAGCTGGTCTCCACTGCGAAACTGCGACGCGCCGAACAGGTGGCGAAACGGACGAAATATTTCGAAAACGCCATCAACGATACGCTCAGTGAAATAGCAAGCATAATCAAAAAATACAAAGTAGGCGGCATCAAAGGGCGCTATTTCGAAGAGCCTGAGACTCTCGGTCTTGTGGATATCATCTTCATCACAGCCGACAAGGGTCTGTGCGGCGGGTTCAACTACCAAACCATCAAGACCGTCAAAGCTCTCATCGAGGAATACGAAGCCAAAGGCGCAAAGGTACGTCTGCGCGCAGTTGGAAAAAAAGGTATCGAATACTTCAATTTCCAAGGCAGAGAGCTCGAAGATGAAGTGGTGGGTCTTAGCTCATCTCCTTCATATCAGAAGGCTGCCGAATTTATAAAAAAGAGCGTCGAAGACTATCTCGACGGCAAAGTGGATAAAGTAATTCTCATTCACAACGGATATAAAAATATGATTACCCAAGAGATGAAGAGCATCGACCTGCTGCCGATAGATACGAGCAAGTTCGAAGAAAAAGAGGTCTCTTCCATGATGGAGCTCGAGCCCGATGAAGGTGAAAAGGTGCTCGAGTCTCTCATCAACAAATATATCGAATTCAACATCTATTATGCGTTGATCGACTCTCTCGCCGCAGAGCACAGTGCCCGTATGCAGGCTATGGATGCGGCGACCAACAACGCAAAAGAGATGGTGCGAACACTGACGATTTCGTACAACAAAGCACGTCAAGAATCTATTACCACTGAGCTCACCGAAATTATCAGTGGTATGGAAGCAATGAAATAAAAAAGGAGCAAAAAGATGTCTAATAAAAAGGGAACTATCATCCAGGTTATGGGTCCCGTCGTCGATGTGGACTTCGAAGACTATCTTCCCGCAATCAACGAAGCTCTCGAACTCACTCTCGAAGTTGACGGCAAGAAGAAAAGACTTGTTTTGGAAGTAGCAGCGCATCTTGGTGACAATCGCGTGCGCACGATTGCGATGGACATGACGGACGGCCTCGTGCGCGGACAAGAGGTAGAAGCGACAGGCAGCCCGATTAAAGTGCCCGTAGGCGAAGAGGTACTGGGACGTATCTTTAACGTTATCGGCGAAACTATCGACGAAGGTGAGCCGCTCCAAGCAAAAACATACTGGTCAATCCACAGAAGTACACCTCCATTTGAAGAGCAGAGCACAAAAGAGGAGATTTTTGAAACGGGTATTAAAGTAGTCGACCTTCTGGCACCATATAAAAAAGGTGGTAAAACCGGACTTTTCGGCGGTGCAGGTGTCGGTAAGACCGTTATTATCATGGAG
>WGBB01000134.1 GCA_015494505.1 Nitratiruptor sp.
CATCAAGGCCCTCACGGCGGCAGAAGTGAACTTCTTGGCAAAAGAGTATGGTCTGAGTTTCGAAGAGATGATCGATATGATGATCGAAAACGGTGTCGATAGTATGCCGGGAGGGGGTGCTGAGATATTCGATGAAAAGGTGCGCGACTATGTCTGCAAAGGCAAAGTAAGCAGCGAAGAATGGCTCCAAATCCATCGCCTTTGGCATCAAAAAGGGCGCAAGTCAAACGCCACGATGCTCTTTGGGCACGTAGAAAAACGCGAACACAGGATCGATCATATGCTACGCTTAAGAGCTCTGCAAGATGAGACGGGAGGATTCAATTGCTTCATCCCTCTCATCTATCAAAAAGAGAATAATTACCTCAACGTCAAAGAGTTTGTCACAGGCCAGGAGTATCTCAAAACCATCGCCATCGCAAGACTGCTACTTGATAACATTCCCCATATCAAGGCCTACTGGGCTACCTCTACCATCAATCTCGCCCTCGTGGCGCAAGAGTTCGGTGCCGATGACCTTGACGGCACTATCGAGCGTGAAGCGATCCAAAGTGCCGCAGGAGCTCCTAGCCGCTACGGAATGCCGCTGGAAGAGTTCGTGGCGCTGATCAAAGATAGCGGCTTTGTCCCCGTCGAGCGTGATAGCCTCTACAACGAGCTGCAGGTATGGTGAGACGCTACTATCCTTACGAAGAGTTCGTAGCCGATGTGCGCAATATCGCACGCCAAATCGACTCTCCATACGACGCTATCGTCGCTATAGCCAGAGGCGGTGTGACCTTTGGCCATTTTCTAGCCGAAGTATTGCATATTCGCCGTCTCCACACCATCAATGCCATCGGTTATGACGATACACGCAAACTCTCTTGCGTCGGGGTGTACGACGTACCCGATCTTGCTTGTTACAAGAGGGTCTTGCTGGTAGATGATATAATAGACTCAGGAGATACCATCCAAGCGGTGCTAGAGAAGCTACGAAGCCATTACGATATTGCCATAGATGTAGCGACGCTCTTTTATAAACCTTCCGCATCTTTGCAGCCGCGCTACTACGCGCGCAAAGCGGATGCATGGATCGACTTTTTTTGGACAAAGGATCTCGATGATTTTGATGATCGATAACTACGATAGCTTTACATACAATATCGTCCAATACTGTTTAGAACTCGGTGCCAATCTCAAAGTGATTCGTAACGACGAGATGGATGTGGACGCCATTGAGGCGCTCAATCCCGAAAAGATCATTATCTCTCCCGGGCCAGCTACACCCAACGAAGCCGGCGTGAGTCTGGAAGTGGTGAAGCGCTTTTACGACCGCAAGCCGATTCTTGGTATTTGCCTTGGGCATCAAACTATCGCGCAAGCCTTCGGCGGTGAAATTATCGAGGCCAAAAATATGATGCACGGCAAAACGAGCCAGATTGAAATACAAGCTCCCACGCAAATCTTCAAAGGGCTTCCCGAAGAGTTTCGTGCCACGCGCTACCACTCTTTGGTGGTAAATCAAGAAAATCTTCCTGCCGTCGTCAAACCTACTGCTTTTAGTCAAGATGACCGTGAGATTATGGCCTTAGAAATCGAGGGGCGTCCCATATACGGCGTGCAGTTTCATCCAGAATCGATTATGAGCGAATACGGCTACGAGATACTTGATAATTTCCTCAAGATATGATCTACCTCTACCTCATAGTATATGCCCTATTGCTGATCGCCGGGGCATTGAGCCTTGGCATCGGTCCCGATGAAGCTAAGATACTTTTTGCTGATAGCGGCTATTTGCATACACTCTCCTCAATTACGTATAACTTTTCTCCAGGCAGTGAGCTTGTAGTACGCCTACCAAACATTATCATCACACTCGTTGATGTCTATCTTTTCTATCGCTTGGCTAGACACTTCTTGCGTTTTGAGAGGGATGCGCTCTTTGCAGCGATACTCTTTTCGCTGTTGCCTGCCGTCATAGCCGCCGGTGTGATTATCAACAAAGCCCCCTTTGTTATCTTTTTTACGCTCCTTTTTCTTTTTATTTTTCTCCGTTCCGAAGAGTACGCCTTTGGCTTTGCTTTGATGCTTTTGATTTTGGACAAGGCTTTCGCTATTTTGTTTTTGGCGCTCTTTTTCTACTACTATGTTCAAGACCGACGCCGTTTCGCTATACGTTATGCCGTGCTTTTTACCCTTTCTATTCTCTTTTTCGGATTTGACGTGGGTGGAAAGCCCAAAAACTACTTTCTCGATACCTTCGCCATTTTTGCCGCTATCTTTTCGCCGTTACTTTTTCTCTATTTTTTCTACGTTATCTATCGTATCCTCGTCAAAGAGCACAAAGATATCCTCTTTTACGTTAGCGCGACACCGTTTTTGTTTGCTTTAGTCCTTTCGTTTCGTCAGCGAATCGACCTTGTGGATTTTGCTCCTTTTGCGGTGTTTGGCGTGATATTGGTGGTGCGCACGTTTTTACATAGCCTTCGAGTGCGTTTGCCGCGCTATCGCAAGAGACTGCTGCTTCTTTTTTGGATTGTCGTAGTCTCCTTATTGGTCAACGATTTTGCCCTTATGATGCACCGAGCTTTGCTTCATTTCCTGCCACCCCAAAAGCATTTTGCCAAAAGCTACTATATTGCAAAAGAGTTGGCCAAGGAGCTCAAAAAACTCCACATCAAGTGCATCCACACAGATTCGCCTGCTTTGCAAAACCAGCTGCGATTTTACGGGATAGGGATGTGTGATACTTACTCTTTGGGAAATAGCGGCCAGATTGCGGTGGAGATACGTATCGGCAATGTAGTTTTGAAACGGTACTATGTTACCAAAAGAAACAAATTAGAGGCTCAGAGAATCATTTTGTAACAAAAATAAACACAACCTATCGCTTGGATAATTTTTGCAAAACTTCAATCGGTATCTTACGAAAGAAATGTTACAATTAGCTCAAATTACGATAAGGAGAAGCGATGGCTCAACGAGCGATACGTGAATATGACGGTAAGAAGCTGTTCGCCCAAAACTGGGACAAATATTTCGCCCCCCTCAAATATCCCTTTGAATCGGTACTCGTAACAACCGGTGAAGAGCTCAAGAAAAAGGCTGAAGAGCCGGGAAACGAATGGCTCAAAAACAAGCCTTTGGTCGCAAAACCTGATATGCTTTTCGGTAAGCGCGGTAAAAACAACCTCGTTCTTTTTAAAGTGAACAAGCCGGGTGATGTCACACTCGAAGATGCCGCCAAATGGATAGATGAAAAGAGAAGCACCGAAACAACGCTCCTTAGCGGCCAAAAAGGAGTGCTTACACACTTCATCGTCGAACCTTTTACACCCCATACCGAAGATGAAGAGTACTACATCGCAGCCACAACGCTCGATGAAAACTATGACGTTCTCTATATGAGCGCTCACGGCGGTATGGAAGTTGAAGAGAACTGGGATAAAGTTGTAGAGGTCAAGATTCCTATAGACGCTAGCGATGAAGAGATTGAAAAACTTATCAAAGAAAACATCCCAAGCGACATTCCGGAAGACAAAAAAGAGACATACGCAAACTTCGCAGTGAATTTCTATAAATTCTTCCGCGATCTTAACTTCGCATACCTTGAAATCAACCCTGTAGTAATCGTAGGCGACAATGTCTATCTTCTTGACCTTGTGGCACGCTTGGATGATACGGCAGGATTTTTGATGCGTGAAAAATGGGGCGATATCGAGTTCCCGACACCTTTTGGTATGCCTGAAAAATCTCCAGAAGAGCAAGCGATCGCAGAAGCCGACGCGAAAAGCGGTGCATCTTTGAAACTCACCGTGCTCAATCCAAAAGGTCGCATCTGGACACTCGTAGCCGGTGGGGGAGCTTCCGTCGTCTATGCAGATACCATTGCAGACTTAGCAGGTGGCGTTGAAGATCTGGCAAACTACGGCGAGTATTCCGGCGGTCCTACGACAGATGAGACTCGCTTCTACACTGAAACAGTGCTTGATCTTATGACGAGAGAAAAGGATCCCAAAGGCCGCGACAAGATCCTCATCATCGGGGGAGCTATCGCGAACTTCACGGACGTTGCCAAGACTTTTACCGGTATTATTCAAGCTTTCGAAAAATATGCAGACAAGATGAAAGACGTGGGTGTACGCATCTATGTTCGCCGTGGTGGTCCGAACTACGAGAAAGGTCTCAAAGATATCAAAGAAGCGGCAGAAAGACTCGGACTTCCTATCAAAGTTTTTGGCCCTGAGACACACATCACAGATATCGTTCGTATGGCAATCGAAGAAGACAAAGCACAAGCATAAGGAGAATAGATGGGACTTTTTACACGTGATACGCAAGCGATCTTTTGGAACAACAACCGCAACGCTATCCAGCGTATGCTCGATTATGACTATATCATCAAGCGTGAAAAGCCTTCCGTTGCTGCTATCGTAGCGCCGACGAGCTCCAATAAATTTGATAAATTTTTCTTCGGTACCGAAGAGGTGATGATTCCGATCTACCGCAGCACCGAAGAGGCAGTCGCTGCGCACCCCAATGCCGATGTTTTGCTCAATTTCGCATCTTTCCGTACCGCATACGACGTGACGATGGATGCGCTGCGTTTTCCGCAGTTCAAAACCATTATGATCACTGCAGAGGGTATTCCTGAGCGCCTCGCACGCATTATGAACAAAACCGCTCGTGATAAGGGTGTGCTCATCATCGGTCCTGCCACGGTAGGTGCCATCACTCCGGGGGCCTTCAAGGTTGCAAACATCGGTGGTACTATCGAAAACATCGTCAAAAGCAAGCTTCACAGACCGGGAAGCTGCGGCCTTGTCACACGGAGTGGGGGACTTTTCAACGAGCTTTCCAATATCATCGCTCTCAATGCAGACGGTATCGCAGACGGTGTAGCTATCGGTGGGGATAGATTCGTGGGGTCTGTTTTTATCGACCATCTTTTGCGTATGGAAAAAGATCCCCAAGTAAAATATATGCTTCTTTTGGGTGAAGTAGGTGGCCGCGAAGAGTACAAAGTGATCGAAGCCGTTAAGAGTGGTAAAATCACCAAGCCCGTGATCGGATGGTGTATCGGTACCATCGCACAGCACTTTAGTAGCGGTGTGCAGTTCGGTCACGCAGGAGCAAGTGCCAATGCCGACGAAGAGACCGCAGTGGCCAAAAACCAAGCGATGCGTGAAGCCGGCATCCACGTTCCCGATAGCTTCAATGACCTGCCTCACGTTATCAAAGGTGTTTATGAAGAGCTCAAAGGAAAAGGTATCATCAAAGATATCGAAGAGCCTGAGGTTCCACCCGTTCCGGAAGATTATGCTAAAGCGCTTAAAGCCGGTAAAATTAGAAAACCCAAAAACTTCGTCTGTACTATTAGTGACGACAGAGGTGAAGAGGCTACATACGCAGGCTATCCCATCAGCAGCGTAGCTACCCCCGATACCGGTAAAACTATCGGTGATGTTATCAGCCTCCTTTGGTTCAAAAAAGTCTATCCACGCTGGGCGGTCGACTTCATCGAAACCGTTATCAAAACCGTTGCCGACCACGGTCCTGCCGTAAGCGGCGCACACAACGCTAAAGTCACTGCACGTGCCGGAAAATCTGTGGTAGAGAGTCTCGTGACTGGACTTCTTACTATCGGACCACGCTTCGGCGGTGCCATCGACGGTGCAGCGAAATATTTCAAATATGCATACGACAACAATATGACGCCTGCCGAGTTTGTTAATTATATGAAAAAGCA
>WGBB01000135.1 GCA_015494505.1 Nitratiruptor sp.
ATTTTGGAGACGATTGATGATACTATCTGGGATAAAGAGATAGCCTTACTCTACTCATTTACGGAGCGTTAATGGAGTTTTTGAAAGATTTCGTTAAGAGCGAGGATGTAACCAAGTCCAAAATCTATCCTCACCTCAAAACCACGCCCGAAGAGGCGAAGATTTTGCAGCTGCTCACCAAGCGCTACGTGGAGGGTGAGGATGAGGTGCACGTCTTTTCGCTCCTCCAAGAGCTCTACGGCGATAAGGACCTCACCTACCTTGATAAGCTCGATCTTATTAAAAAACTCCTCGATCTTGGTTGGATCGTGCAGGCCGGTTTTGCCAGCCTTAAAACCAACGAGGCGACGAAATTGGAGCTTTTGCACAGCGACATCGCTTTGAGCGTGCCCTTCTTGCGCCTTTTGGAAGAGGGCAATATCGAGCTGGCGCTGCCTGAGATCAAACCCTATAAAGATCATCTCGACTACTTCGAAGATCAGTTTTTTCGCATCGAAATCTACCAGCGTATCGCTCAGGCGCGCCAAAACTACGGCGGTGATGCCCCTACTATCAATAGGCTCCAAAACAAGCTCAAGCTCCTCGAAGCCCGTATCCAGGAGCGCCTGGCAGTGACGGAGCGCGAAATTGAGGTGGAGAAGCTTTTTAGGGAGTATGACCTTTCGCTCAAAGAGCAGATTATCTTCTTGGCGCTGCTTAAAGAGGAGTACGCAGGCAACGAAGGGGGCCTAAGAGAGATGAACGCCCTCATAGAGCTTGTGAGCTTCAACGAGTATGAGCGCATCGAAAATAGAGCGCTTTTGGAAGAGGGGAGCAAACTCATCGCAAGCGGCCTCGTGGATTATGACGAGATGCTTACCCCTTTTGGAAGCCTCTCGCGCAGTTTCTTCATCACAGAAGATATCATGCAGCGCATTATCCATCCAGACCGCAAACGCTCCAAAAAGCTCAAACTCCAAAATCTCATCAAAGACCAGGATATCTTCGAACTCATCGAGCCAAAAACCACGCTCGACGATGTGGTATTGCACCCCCAAACCCGCAAAACACTCGATGCACTGCTGCGCCAGATGGATAGGCGTGTGGCAGAGCGCCTCAAAAAGTGGGGGATAAAGAGCAAAAAACGGGGCATCGATGCACGCATCATCTTCTACGGCCCTCCCGGGACGGGCAAAACCCTCACGGCGCTTTCGCTTGCAAAATCGCTCAAAAAACCGGTGCTCAGTTTCGACTGCTCAAAGATTCTCTCTATGTATGTGGGTGAGAGCGAAAAGAACGTGCGCAAGATTTTCGATACCTACAAAGATCTCAGCCAACGTGCAAAGACCGAGCCTGTGCTGCTGCTCAACGAAGCGGATCAGTTTCTGAGCGCTCGCAGCCAGAGTCCCGGTAGCAGTGCGGACAAGATGCACAATCAAATGCAAAATATTTTCTTGGAGCAAATAGAGCGTTTCGAAGGGGTGCTCATCGCCACCACGAACCTGCTCGAGACCATCGATAGTGCCTTTTCGCGCCGTTTTAACTATAAGATAGAATTCAAACGCCCAAGCTTCGAAGAGCGCATGAAGCTTTGGGAGATGATGCTTCCCAAAAACGCCGAGTATGAGAAGGATTTTTCCATTGAAAAACTGGCACACTACGACCTTACCGGCGGCCAGATCAATCTCATCGTCAAAAATACCGCCTACAAGGTAGCTACGAAAGATGAGCCCATCTTTACGCTGCAAGACTTCATCGAAGAGATACAAAAAGAGAAAATCTCTGCCTTCGGCGACGAAAAGTCCCTCGGTTTTTTGCACTGAGGGCGTGTAACATACCGAAACAGTAGATATTAACTTTTCTGATACCTTCCGACGCTCAATCTGTTTTAAAATTGTTTTTGCTACACTTGCTGTAGATATACGCTGGGCCACTGCCCACGTAGCAAAAAAAGGAGCGTTGATGATATCGCATATGGATGTGGCGCATCCCTATTTCGGTGCGTTCTTGCTTTTTGTCATTACCGGTGTGGCCTTTATCGCCACCACGGCAGCCGCGAGGTTTGTGAGTCGCCGTCTCGCACGGCTCGATACCGAAAAGCTCAAAGTAGCCATCTATGAGTGTGGTCCCGAACCAGACAAACAGCCCAACCGCATCTCCGCACAGTTTTATCTCATCGCGCTTTTGTTCATTCTCTTTGATGTAGAGATTATCTTTATGTTTCCCTGGGCTATCGACTTTAAAATCCTCGGATGGTTCGGTTTTGCAGAGATGATTCTCTTTATCTTGCTTTTGGCCATCGGTTTTATCTACGCATGGAAGAAAGGAGCGTTGGAATGGCACAGCATCCGTTAAACAGCGTCACGAACGCGGGGCTTCCCGTAGCGCTTACCACTGTAGACAAACTGGTCAACTGGGGACGTACCAACTCCTTGTGGGTACTGACCTATGGGCTTGCATGCTGTGCTATCGAGATGATGGCTTCAGGTGCCAGCCGCTACGACTTTGACCGTTTCGGTGTCATTTTCCGCGCGAGCCCTCGTCAAGCGGACGTGATGATCGTAGCAGGGACACTCACGAAAAAACATGCAGAGTTTATCCGCAGACTCTATGACCAGATGGCAGAGCCCAAGTGGGTCATCTCCATGGGTAGCTGTGCCAATACCGGGGGGATGTTCAACACCTATGCCACCGTTCAAGGTGTAGATAGGGTGATTCCTGTGGATATCTATCTGCCAGGTTGCGCACCCAGACCCGAGACACTCCAGTATGCCGTGATGCTTTTACAAAAGAAACTGCGCAAACGTACGATTTTCCAAAAACAAAAGCCCAAAAGGTTGGTGTGATGAGACCCTATAAGCCAAAAGACAACGTCCAGAAAAAATCCTACTATACGGACCGTTTTTGGGTAGCGCCACGCATCCCAGAAGAGAGCGTAGAAGATGAGGTCTATAAAGCGGACCTCGAAAGCCTCGCGAAGGTCGTCGAGTACAAAAAAGCCTACATCATGCGCGGACAGCTGGTCATCATCATCGATGCCAAAGACAACGTGGCTACCCTCAAACATCTCAAAGAGGAGTGCGGCTACGAAGTGCTCAGTGAAATGAGCGCTATCGACTATCTGGCGCAAGATGGTGAATTCGAGATTTTCTATCAGCTTCTTGCCATGAGCAAGCGCCGCCGCATCCGCGTCAAATGCCGCATCAAGGAAAACGAAGCTATCGAAAGCGTGGAGCCACTCTTTCGCAGCGCCGACTGGAGCGAGCGCGAGATGTTCGATATGTTCGGCATCAAAGTCAACAACCACCCCAACCTCAAGCGTATTCTCATGCCAGATGATTGGGTGGGATATCCGCTTCGCAAAACCTATCCGCTCCACGGTGACGAAGCGGCGCAATGGTACGAAGTGGATAAAATCTTTGGCAAAGAGTATCGCGATATCATCGGGCCTGAGCAGCGCGATGCAGCCTATGTGAGCACTACCGATACTTGTAACTTCGCACGCATCAAACATGAAGTGCCGCGCTGTGCCGATCCAAACAGCGAGCCTGAACAGATCGAAGTATTTAACGACGATGCACTGCTTACCGAAACATTCGATCTGAAAAAATCGAAAATCGTCGATAGAACGAGATAAGGGCGAACCATGCAGCAAAGAAACAGACTCGAGCCGTATTTTGAGAACCTCGCCTTTGAGCGCGACGACAACACGATGGTGGTCAACTTCGGACCACAGCATCCATCTGCCCACGGCCAGCTGCGCCTCATTTTGGAGATGGAGGGCGAGCAGATCAAAAAAGCGTGGCCGGATATCGGCTATCTGCATCGCGGTATGGAAAAAATGGGCGAGAATATGATCTATAACGAATTCCTGCCCACCACCGACCGTATGGACTATATCGCCGCTACTGCCAACAACTACGCTTTCGCTTTGGCGGTGGAGCGGCTGCTTGGTATCGAAGACAAGGTGCCTCGCCGTGCCAAAGTAATTCGTATGATGCTTTTGGAGCTCAACCGCATCATCTCCCACCTTTTCTGGCTCGCTACCCATGCACTGGACGTGGGTGCTATGAGCGTGTTCTTGTACTGCTTCCGCGAGCGTGAATATGCGATGGATTTGATGGAAGATTACTGCGGTGCGCGCCTGACGCACAGTGCCGTACGTATCGGTGGCGTGCCTCTCGATCTGCCCGAAGGTTGGCTGGAGCATCTCAATTGGTTTTTGAACAAACTCCCCGAACAGATCGAACTCTATGAAGGACTTCTGACAGAAAACCGCATCTGGCGCATGCGTCTTGAAGAAGTGGGTGTCATTCCTCCTGAGATGGCCAAGCAATGGGCGTGTAGCGGTATCATGCTGCGCGGTAGCGGTATCGAATACGATATCCGAAAAGAAGAACCCTACGAGCTCTATGACGAAGTGGACTTCGATATTCCTGTGAGCGATCGCTGTGACAGCTATGGACGCTACCTACTCTATATGGAAGAGATGCGCCAATCCATCCGTATCCTGCGCCAGCTTATTCCTATGTATAAAGAGACCGAACCGGAACTCATGGCGCATGCCCCCGAATACATCAGCGCGCCCAAAGAGGACATTATGACCCAAAACTACTCACTGATGCAGCATTTCGTCCTCGTTACCCAAGGGATGCGTCCACCTGTGGGTGAGGTGTACGCTCCCACCGAGTCTCCTAAAGGAGAGCTGGGATTTTTCATCCGTAGTGAAGGCGAACCCTATGCATACCGCATGAAGATTCGCGCACCGAGTTTTTGGCATACGGGTATTTTGCAAGACCTCTTGCCGGGACATTATTTGGCCGACGTTGTTACGATCATCGGATCGACCAACATCGTTTTCGGTGAGATCGATAGATAAAGGATAGGCATGGTCAGATACGATTTACGACACCTCCATGAAGATTTTTACGATCGCATGCTAGAGCTTTTGGATAAGGAAGTCAAAAGCGGAGAAGTGGCAATCTTTTTGTTCGAAGTAGTATGCAACGGCAAGAGCAATTTCGATGCGGTACAAAAGAGTGCCGACGTGATCAAAGAGGCTGGACACGAACTACTCAACTCCCTCAAGTTCAACGAGGCGGACTGGACGATAGTAGTACGAAAAAAATAAGAGGGGAGCGGCGTGAGCAAAGTATACTTTTCGTGCTGGAAAGATGAGCTGATAGACAACCGTGGCAAGCCCAAAGAGCAGTGGGAAGAGTCGCAGTTCAACTTTCCGGTCAATTACAATATCGATCTTGCCTCCAAAGCCTTCATCGGCTGGGCCGGTTTTGCGCTTTTTGACGAAGATGTGGACGTAGCCAAACTCGCCACCGAGTATGCGGCGCAGTATCAGGTCTACTCTGAAGCCTGTGGCCGTTGTGCTCCGGGACGCTGGGGAGGTCGCATCCTCTACGATCTTTTCGACAAAATCGCTCGCGGCGAAGGAGAGATGAGCGATATCGAGCACCTTAAAGAGGTCTCTCGCACGATGATGGAGACCAGCAAGTGTGAAATCGGCCGTACGGTACCCAAACCGCTATTGGATATCTTAGAGCATTTCAAAGACGAAATCGAAGACCTCGTCATTAATAAAAAACCATCCAAACACTACCACAATCCTGAAATTTCCTATATCGCCAAAGTAACGGCACCTTGTATGGATGCGTGTCCGGCACACGTGGATATTCCCGCTTACATCGA
>WGBB01000136.1 GCA_015494505.1 Nitratiruptor sp.
ATCAAGCCCTCAAACTCTTGCACAAAAACAATTCGCAAATCAAAATCGCCAAAATGAATGAGCGCATCGCGCATTTTCAAACGAAACTTGCCCAAAGTTACAACTTCGGTTCACTCGATTTGGTTTTCAACGCACTTCGAAGTAACGACGCGGGCAATGTCTTTGGGTTTAAGCTCCAAGCGCGCGAAGCGACTTTTAGAGATTTTGGGTTTAGTGATTTTTTGGGCGGCATTGTAAATGCCTTAGACATGACTGATAGAAAGATAGATAATGCAGCAAATGGTAACTTGGCAGCATTGTATAATATAATGTCAAATCCAGCGATGCAAGATCGCTTACTCAGTACTGCACCACATGATTTAAACTTCCCCAAAGCGCGCAACCATTTTCAAACGAAGGTCCAGTACAAGCTGCCTCTCTTTACGGGCCTCAAGCTTACTATGTATAGCAAAATCTCCAAGCAGATGGAGCGCCTCAAAGGTCTGGAAGCCCAAAAAGTGATGAACGAGATGGAGTATCAGACCAAAAAGACCTTCTACGATATTACGCTTGTGGAAAATTACATTCAAAAGCTCAAAATCCTCAGAAACCATATGGATAAACTCGAAGAAATTATCAAAAATTTCAAAAAAGAGGGCTATGCCAAAGATACCGATGTTTTGGAAGTTGAGGCTAAAAAAGCGGAAGTTCTTGCGATGCTGAATCAAGCGAAACTCAACCGAAATCTTGCATATCAGTATCTTGGCTTCCTCATCAATGAAGATGTAGATTCTATCAGCCATGTCAAAGAGCTGGCACCCATGCCGAAGATGCCGACGCAAAAGATGGTGGCTGAGGCGATAGATTACAAACGAGCGCAGCTGGGTAAAAAAATCACGCAAATGAACGTGAAGCTGCAGCGCAGCGGGTTTTTCCCGATGGTGGGAGCTTTTGCTGAGTACGGTAGTGCAGATAATAAACCTTTTAACGATTTTTGGAAAAAGGATGCCTATACCGTGGGTGCACAGCTGAAATGGAATCTCTTCAGCGGCGGTGCAGACTATGCGAAAGTACAAGAGGCCAAAATCAAAGATATGCAGATGAGCGAAAAACTGTTACTTGCAAAGCGTGGCCTCGCACTGAAAATCAATCAGCTCAAAACCGCCATCAAAAGCAAAGAGTACGATATCAAAGCGCGCACCAAGCAGTTTGAGTTGGCACGCAAAATCTACGATATGTATCAGGCAAAATATAAAGAGGGACTTGTGAAAATCAGTGATGTGCTTATCAAGCATGCCGAAGAGATTCAAGCGCTCTTACAGCTTCTCAAAGCCAAAACGGAGCGTAACGAGAAGGTTTTCGAACTTGAGAGTTTGCTAGCAAAGGAGAGTAGATGAGAAAGTTTTTCATTGCAGTGGTTTTTTCTATCGCCGCATTCGCCCAGGGGCTTAGCCTTTCCGGCACGGTGATTAGCGACGATACGAAGATGCTGGGAACCCGTTATATGGGGTTTGTCAAGAAAGTATACGTAGGTGAAGGCGACTGGGTCAAAAAGGGTCAGGTGCTCTATGAGATCGATTCCAAAGAGATCGATCTGGCCAAGTCCCAAGTGGAGCTGATGATTTCCCAAGCGCGCCTTGCAGTAGCGATGAACGAGAATATGTATCTCTTTGCCAAGACAAACTACGAGCGCCATCAGCGTCTGTATAAAAAAGGGATGGTTTCGAAGTTTGATCTAGAAAAAATGGAGCTAATGTATAAAAACTATAAAAATATGGTGGCAATCGCTAAAAAGCAGCTGCGCCAGGCCAAAGCGAAGCTTGCAGAAGTGCTGCACCAATATGACTACCTTAAAATCAAAGCGCCCAATGACGGTGTCATAATCAAGAAAAACGTTCAAGTGGGGCAGCTCACTATTCCGGGATTTCCGGGTATGGTGCTTACCACGCTTGACCATCTCAAAGTGGTAGCCGAAATTGCAGAGAACAACCTCAAGACCGTTAAAATCGGCCAAAAAGTGGCAATCTACATCCCCTCTGTAGGATTTGAGAGCACGGGAAAAGTGACGGCCATCATCCCCGCAGCCAATCCTATGACACATAAATTTAAAGTGAAAGTGGCCTTCGACAAACCGAAAAACGTCACTATCATTCCCGGTATGTATGCCAAACTCACATTCGAGTAAGGGTAGGCTATGAGCGAACAAAAAAGTACATGTCAGTACAAACCCAAAGATATAGCAGGGAAGCTTGCTCTTATCTTTTTGCACAATCCTCTGACACCGCTTTTGGCGATATTTGTCTTGGCGGTGGGTTTCTTGGCACTCGAGATTATGCCACGTGAAGAGGACCCACAAATCGCAATAAGCGGTGGGTCGGTAATCGTGCCGATGCCGGGCGCTACTCCTAAAGAGATAGAAAATGTTATCGTCAAACCTCTCGAAGAGAAAATCAGAGAGATTAGCGGTGTAGAATATATCTACGGTATCGCCAAAGAGAACGTGGGTATCGTCAACGTCCAGTACTACATCGGGCAAAATCGTGAGATTTCGAATCTCAAGCTCTACGACAAAGTGATGCAAAATATGAATCTGCTGCCCAAAAACGCGATGCAGCCGCTTGTGAAGCCTTTTGATATCGATATCGATATTCCTATCCTCACTTTTGCCTTTTATAAAAAAGATGCCAAACTCTCCGATGCCAAGTTTTTCAAAATCGTCAAAGATATCCAGTATCGCATCAATCGTATCAACAATGTCTCCAAAACGAGGCTCAAAGGCGCGCACAAACGCCAATTCAATATCTTCGTGGATTTAGAGAAGCTCAGTGGCTACCACCTCTCTTTGGGCCAGGTGATGAAAGCTATCGGCTCCGTGGCCAAAGAGGTACCTGAAGTCAAAGATAGAACAAAAGATAAAAAAATCGTCATTTTCGGTGTGCCCAATGCTATCGAAAGTATCGACGATGTGAAAAACATCATGGTGGCCAACTACATGGGCTCACCCATTTACGTCAAAGATATCGCACGCGTCGAAGACGGTATCGATGTCCAAAATTTCCATCAGGCACTGGTTTGGACTAAAAAATTGGGTACCAAACCCCAATACACCCTCGAAGTGAGTAAACTCAAAGGAACCAACGCGGTCTTCGTGGCCAATGATGTCTTAGCACTGATGGATGAGCTCAAGCCGAAACTGCAAAAAGAGGGTGTCGGCTATGTGCTCACACGAAATTACGGTAAACGCGCAAACGATGCCGTAAATGAGCTAGTGGACCATTTGCTTATCACTATTGCCATTATTGCGGTAATGTTGGTCTTTTTCCTCGGATGGAAAGAGGCGCTCATCGTTACCTTCACAGTGCCTGCGATTTTGGCTATTACGCTCTTTATCGCCTACATTTCGGGACAGACAATCAACCGTATCACCCTCTTTGCATTTTTGTTGGCTTTGGGTCTTTTGGTGGATGCGGCGATTATCGTTATCGAAAATATCCACCGCCACCTGCATGAGCACGATGCAGTCTACAAAGATATGGATACGATTTTAGTCGAAGCCACCGACGAAATCGGTGCACCCACGAACGTAGCGACGGTGGCGATTATCCTGACGATGATTCCTATGCTCTTCGTGGGCGGTATGATGGGACAATTTATGCGTCCTATTCCTCTCAATGTCCCCGTATCGCTCATCGCGTCGTTGCTAATTGCCTACATTTTTACTCCATATTTGGCGAAAAAGATGCTCAAAAAACCGCATATGCATCATCACCATCACCATTTCCAAAAAGAGGAGCGTATCCCCAAAGAGTGTGACATCGAGGGAGGCAAACAGTGAAGCGTTTTGAGAAGTGGATATACAATATTTTAGAGCATAAATCGAAAAAACGGCTAGTGGTGCTTTTGGTGCTATTGGCGCTGGCCGGATCAGTAGCGATGATTCCTACGAAAATCGTGTGGGTAAAGATGCTGCCCGGCAAAAGTGCCAATACCTTTAGTGTTTATTTAGATTTGCCATCGGGAAGCTCTATAGACCAGACAAAAAGAGTCAATGAATGTGTCGTTGATATTCTCAAAAAGGAAAAAGAGGTCACCGATATCGAAAGTTACCTTGGTATGGGCGCTCCTCTCGATTACGCAGGACTTGTGAAGGGAAGCGCTTTTAAAAACAGCGAAAACGTGGCTGAAATCGTGGTGAATCTCACAGACAAGCACGAGCGTGAGGAGCGCAGCTACGAGATGGTACATCGTCTGCGTCCCGTTATCCAGAAAAAATGTGAACCGCTCGTGCCTGGCACTTCTATCAAAATGATCGAACAGCCTGCCGGACCTCCGACGCTCGCTTCCATCGTAGCCGAAATCTACACGCCAAACGAAAAGACCCGCCGCTGGTTTGCAAACGAAGTGGCCAAGATTTTCAAAAAGACGCCGGGCCTCGTGGACGTGGATGTGATGGAGGATGAGATCTATCGCAAGTACCACCTGCGTCCCAATATCGATAAGATCCAAAAGAGCGGCCTGGCAGTCGAGCAGGTGCAAAAGATATTGTACCTGGCATTTGAAGGGATGGCTGTCGGGGTGAAAAACAGCGAAAACTACCCCAGCCAAATAGATCTCTTCTTGCGTCTTAGCGACGATTCGCGACGCCTTGATGACCAGAGTTTGGAAGCGGTCAAACGTAAACTGAGCTCCTTTGAGCTTATGAATATGAAGGGGATGATGGTGCCGCTTACTGAAGTGGTGGATATCGTCCCGGCAACCAACGAACCGACTATTATGCATAAAAACTTGCGCCGCTACACCAACGTCATCGCAGAAACCGATGAGGTGTCGCAGGTTTATCCGCTTCTTGAAGCGCGTGACGAGATTATGAAAAAATTCAAGGACCGCTACAAAATCGAAAAGACCGATTATCTTTTTAACCTCCGATTTATCGACAAAAAAACAGGTGAAAAGATCGATCTTCGCTGGGACGGGGAGATGAAGGTGACGCTGGATACCTTCCGCGATC
>WGBB01000137.1 GCA_015494505.1 Nitratiruptor sp.
GCTTGGCAATATCCACCAAAAGAGCTTCGGCGAAATCTGGCAAGATAGCCAGAACGAGCTATTGCAGCGCTTGCGCGAACACCCCAGAAAAATAGGCGGCAAATGTGAGGAGTGCCCCTATATCACTATCTGCAACGGCGGGTCGCGCCCCAGGGCCTGGGCGATCCACGGCGACCTGTGGGCGGAGGACCCCAGCTGTTATATCCAAAAGGATGAGGTATGAAAAAGCTCTTTTTGTTTCTTTTGATTATCGCTTCGCTCTTAGCGCGTGAAAAGGTCTATGTCGTGGAGCGCGAAAACAGCGCGCTGGCGGTGATAGAAAACCATAAACTCTTAGGCGAAATCACCGGGATGCACAACTGCAACCACGCAGTGGTGAAATTCAAAGGGCGCTACGGCTATGTGATAACGCGTGACGGGTATCTCATCAAGTTCGATGCCTGGACCGACCGGAAGGTGGGCGAAGTAAAGGCAAGTGAGAGTGCCATCGGTTTTACGCTGGGTGATGATTTCATCGCCGTGGCCAACTACGCCAACAAAACGGTGGAGATTTTCGACTATAGTTTGCAAAAACTTCAGACGATCAATACCGGCTCGCGCAATGTGGGAATCAAAACCTACAAAGACTACCTCATCTTCGCTGCGATGGACAAAGACCAGATATGGGTGATGCGAAAAACGCTGCAAAAGTTTCCTCTAAGGTGCCTCACGCCGGACGGGAAGCCAAGGTATGAGACGCGCATTGCCTTCAAACCTTTTAAAATCATCAAAAACGCCGGCCAGATGCCCTTCGATGCGATGATTCACGATGGAATCTACGTGGTGGGGTTTTTCAACTCTCCTTTTGTAGGAGTCCTGAATCTCAAAGATTTTAGCTACAAACAGGTACCCCTCAAGCTCGAAAAGCGTACAATGGTGCTCAAAGTCCCCCACTTTGGGTTCTGGTCGATTATGAAAGACAAGTTCTTCATTCCGGCCGTGGGGGATAACAAGGTCTTCGTGTTCGATAAAAATTTCCGTTTCATCAAAGCGATCGAGGTGGAGGGCAATCCGGTTTTTACGTCGCTCAGTCCCGATACCAAGTATCTGGCCGTCACCTTTAGCGGCGAGAAGTTTCCGATCATCCAGATTATCGACACGGCTACGCTAAAAGTAATCAAGCGCTTCGATTTTGGAGGAATGGTGCTGCACGTACGCTGGAGTAAATCTGAGCCGCTGCTCTATGTCTCCGATAACGGCGATAGCCAGGTCATAGGTGTGGATACCAAGAAGTGGCAGCGACTCTTTAGCATCGCGGTGCCCAAGCCTTCGGGGATATTTTTGTACGAGGAGGAGTGATGGGAAAGGTCTATCTTACTGGTGCCGGTCCGGGGGATATTGAGCTTTTGACCCTCAAGGCCGCGCGCGTTATCAAGGAAGCCGACGTCATCATCTATGACCGTTTGGCAAACCCCGAGATCTTACAGATGGCCAAAAATGGCTGCGAGTTTATCTACGTGGGTAAGGCCGACGGCAAACATATCTTGCCCCAGGAGCAGATAAACGAGGTGCTCTATGAGTGCGCCAAGAAGTATGATGTGGTGGTGCGCCTCAAAGGGGGTGACCCTTTTGTCTTCGGTCGCGGTGGCGAAGAGGGGAAGTATCTGTATGAAAGAGGGATAGAGTTCGAGGTGATTCCCGGTATCACTTCGGCCATCAGCGTACCGGCGTATGCGGGCATTCCCGTCACCCACAGAGGCGTGAGTGTCAGCTTTCGCGTCGTCACCGGCCACGAAGCGCCTAATAAGGAAGCTAGCCAGATTCCCTGGGAAAACTTCAAGACCGATGATACCATCGTCTTTTTGATGGGGTTACACAATCTCGACCAAATCGCCAAAAAGCTCATCGAAATCGGCAAGCCGCGCGACTTTCCTGTGGCCGTCATCTCCAAAGGCACTACACCCGAACAACGCACCGTCATCGGAACGCTCGAAGATATCTACGAAAAGGCCAAAGACCTTCCCACTCCCGCTCTCATCGTGGTAGGCAAAGTGGTGGAACTGCGTGATGAGCTTAATTGGTTCGAGCGCAGCTTGGAGCTTAGCGCAGTTTGAAAAACTCTTCCACCCAGGCGCGCTCTTTTTGATCAAGCTGCAATTTCTTGAGCACTTTGCCTTGGTCATCGAGGATCAAGAGGGTGTTTCCTTGCAGCGCAAGATGCTTCTTCCCCCACTTTCGCAAAAAGCTGTCATAGGCTTGGTAGACCTTGGCGTTGGCGATATCCAAATCCTTGCCGGTACGAGTATCTACGATATCGATACCGCCCAGCTCCTTTTTGATTTTATAGGGAAAGTAGGGCAGGATCGCCTCGTAGATGCGCTTGTTTTTGGGTGCAGGGAGATTGACGATAAAAAAAGCGAGGCTTGTAAAAACAAAAGCCGCAAGCATCGCCCATATCAGTTTTTTGCTATACATTACCTATCCTTGAAGTGTTTGTCGATATACTCTTTTGCTTTTTTGTCCAGTAGCTGCATACGTTCGCGCCCTTTGGGGAGGCTTTTGCGAAGCGTTCTTAGCTCAGCCACGAACTCGGCCAGGTCTTTTGGCAAAAGCTTTTGGATGGCGCGGCGTAGATACTTTGAAAGCGATGGCGAAGCGCCGCCGCTGGAAAATGCGATCACCATATCTCCCTCTTTGATGTAGGAGGGGTAGATGAAGTCGCAGTACTCCACGCTATCGACGGCATTGCACAGCGCCCCCACCTCTTGGCACTCCTGCCATACCGCCTTTTGGACTTCCAGATTATCTACCGCCACGATGACGATGAAGTAGCCTTTGCAGTCGCCTTTTTGGTAGGGGCGTTTGTGGATAGTGAGGTGGTGCTTGGCGGCGAGTTCCCCCACGCGTGGACTTATCTTGGGTGCAATGATGGTGATATCGGCGGTGAAGTCGAGCATATGCTCCAGTTTGTCGCCAGCGATTTTGCCGCCGCCGATGATGAGGGTGCGCCTGTTTGTTAGATCCAAAAAGGCCGGAAAGTATGCCATACCACTCCTTTTGGTGCATTGTAGCATAA
>WGBB01000138.1 GCA_015494505.1 Nitratiruptor sp.
CCAAGCACCCTCCTTTTCCAAAAGCTTCTTGGCATTGGGATTGACGCGTCCAGATGGACGACTTCCGGCACTATATGCTTGCAAACAGTCCCCATAATACTTATTCAAAAGCCCCTCGGCCATAATCGAGCGGCAGCTATTGCCCGTGCACAAAATCAAAACCTTTTTCATATCCTGCACTCCTGTGATGTTTTTCGTAGCGGCGGTAAGTCCAACTGCAGACTCTTGATGTGGCGCACCAGATCCCTTTGCAAAGGAGCAAGCTTGCTCGCAAGGGCATAGTAGTGCCATTTGCCGCGACGCTCCACCTCCAAAAACCCAGCCTCTTTGAGGATCTTCAGATGCCTGGAAAGGCGCGATTGCCCCATCGCAAAGCTTTCCGCCAGATCGCACACGCATAGCGGCCCGTGCTCGGCCAAAAAGGCCAAAAGCCGTACCCTCGTCTCGTCATACAGACTCCCCATCACTTTCAAAAACGCTTCCATTTGCTCTCCTTGGCGAAAGTGTAGCCAAATCGATTCAACATTTCAAGATATCTTGATATATTATCCCTTAAGAGCCAAGATGCTACAATTTTCCAAAAGGAGTGCGATGAAAAACATAGTCCTCATCGGATTTATGGGTGTCGGCAAAGGAACACTCGCGCGCGCGATGGCCGGTAAGACCGATATCTACGCTATCGATACGGATGATCTCATAGAGAGCCTGACCAATAAAAAGATCAAAAAGATCTTCAAAAAAAAGGGTGAAGCCTACTTTCGGGCTCTCGAGCAAAAGACTGCCGACTGGCTGGCAAAAAACGTGCAAAACTCCATCATCTCCACAGGCGGCGGATTCTATAAGGTCAAAAACCTCAAAGATATCGGCACTGTGGTCTATCTGCAAGCTGATTTCGACTGGATTTATGATCGCATCACCAAGAGCAAGAACGCCAAGAAAAAGATAAAAAAGCGCCCGCTCTTTAAATCCTACGAAGATGCCAAAAGACTCTACGAATCGCGCGTGCCGGAGTATGAAAAAGCAGCCGACGTGATCGTCAACGTAGAGAACAAAAGCACCGAAGAGCTGGTCGAAGAGGTGCTCGAGAAGGTCAAGGCTTCGCAATCTTCGTCATAAAAAAGCCGCTATAAGCACCCTCAGGCAATATGCGCACGCAGTGGCGTACATCTGGGTGAAACTCTTTCCCCTCCCACTCGGCTAATCCCGGCTGGAAATTGCTAAAAGGCACTTCCACAGGCACGATACGCGCTTCAGGGTAGCGCGAGAGCAAAAAGTCTATCACTCCTTCGTTCTCTTCGGGAGCGTAGGTGCAGGTGGCATAGACCATCTGGCCGCCCGGTTTGAGAGACTCGTAGGCGCTGAGGATGAGCTCTTTTTGGAGTTTGCTAAAGCGCCGCACCCGACGCATGCTCCACCAAGTCACCTCCCCGTCGATATGCGCTTCTGAGCTGCAAGGAGCGTCCAAAAAGACCTTGTCGAACCACGCAGGACAGGTTTTGTAGATGAAGCGGCCGTCTTTGTTGTAGGTCTGGATGTTTTTGGCGCCGTGCTCTTTGAAGTTGCGCTTCATACGAAAAAACCGCGCCTTGTCCGGCTCCACGGCGCTCACCTTCTTGGCTCTTTCGCTAAAGATGAGGCTCTTGCCGCCAGGCGCCGCGGCCAAGTCGAGCACCCAGTCCTCAGGCTCGATATCGAGGCTATAGGCAGCGAAAATCGAGGAGAGATTTTGGATATAGATGCGATTTTGGGTGTAGGCTTTCGTTTTGACGATGGATTTGCGCTGCGCAATAGGCAATGTAAAGACATCCTCGGCCCATGCCACAGGCACTGGCTCGTAGCCTTCGTCACGTAGCATCGCCAGTGCCTCGTCGGTAGTGCCGCGATGGTGGTTGATGCGAAAGCTAAAGGCATCCTTTTTGGCAGATAGGATTACAGGATTGATTTTTTTAGCGCGCTTGAAAAACTCCACGCCTTCGCCTTTTTTGCTACAATTGTAGCAAAAAAAGGATCTGCGTGCAGCTGTTTGTGAGCGATCTGGATAAGACGCTTCTTCGCAGTGATCTAAGCCTCGGTGACTACACCAAAGAGGTGTGGAACAGCTTCGATCGGCCTCTCACCATCGCCACGGCCCGCAGCTACACGGGAGCCAAAAATCTTCTTAGTGGCCTGCAGCTTCACTACCCTATGATACTCCTCGATGGTGCGATGATAGCAGATAGCGACGGCAACATTATCCTCATGAACGCCCTCGATAAAGAGATAACCGATGCCATCATCGACATCGTCGAAAGGCGCTTCGACGAGCGACCGCTATTAGTGGGATACGAGAAAGGCGTGGAGCGCTTTTGCTACCCCAAACGGCTCAATATCCACCAAAAAGAGCTCTTGCAAAACTATAAAAACGACAAGCGTATCCTTGGCATTGAAAGGCTCAGAGGCCTTGCGCACAACCTCAAAATCGTCTATCTTGGTGATGAAGCGACGCTTTCGGCGATAGAAAAAGAGATCAAAAAAGAGTTCGACGTAGAGTCGAAACTCGCCAAGGACCCCTACCAAGAGTGCCACTTTCTTACGTTCTTGCACCCTAGAGGCGACAAAGCCCACGCCCTCGAAAAGCTCGAAGAGATCATGGACATTCCCCAAGAGGCCGTCACCACCTTTGGCGATAGCCACAACGACATCGGGATGTTTCAAAGAA
>WGBB01000139.1 GCA_015494505.1 Nitratiruptor sp.
ATATGTCGCCACCAAAAATCCGATAATCGCTCCGTGATAACTAAACCCTCGGATACCCACGAGATGGCCGTTGAGAAAGGGGTTGAAAATCTGCCAAGGATGCGTGAGATAGTAGGAAGTGTGAGGATCGTAAAAGAGGATAAATCCCAGCCTAGCTCCCAAAATCACGCCGATTTCGGCCCAGATGAAGTAGGCTTCGAGCTCTTTTTTGCTAAAGGGAAGATGGTCGTGTCGCACCAGCCATTCGGCAAAAAAGAGTGCGGTGAGGAGTGCCAGGACATACATGATCCCGTACCAGTGCACGCCAAAACCGAAAATCTTGAAGGCTACGGGATCGAAATGGTCATAGATATGGCGCCACCACTCCATCAAATTCCTTGAAATAGTTTCAAGGAATTATATCCAAAAAGCCTTAAGCGGCCTCTTGGACGTACCCCTCTTGCGACTCTTCCTTTTTAGTGGCTTTGCCGTACTTCTCTTCGTAGTAGACCAGCAACTGGTCGAGGAGATTAAAGAGCTCTTCGGAAGTCTTTTCCAGTTTTTGAAACTCTTTGAAAATTTCCTCTTGGTGCTCCATTAAAAACTCTTCGAAATCTTCGCGTTGCACAAGCGAGATGATACGTTTGGAGTAGTCATGGATGATTTTGTGAGGACGCTCTATCTGTTTATACACTTCGTTGTCGCCGTAGAGTTTTTGTCCTTCGCTGTAATACCATTTACCGAAATCGCAGTGGTGGTCGTCCACATACGGCGTCTCCACTTTGCCGCTAAAGAAGTTGCGATAGACCACTTTGTTTTTATAGATGATATGGTCGAGTTTGAATTTCGTTACCGTGAGGGTGTTTTGGATGAGATTGGCCAAAGTCGTGGTTTTTGCCGCATTTTCGGTAAACTCGCCGATGGAGGTTTTAAAGCGTCCCAATACGACAGCAGAATCGTTCGCAATGCGCTCCATTTTCTGAGAATTTTCAAGGCTTCTTTGGCTCTCTTCTTGCAGCTGGCCTAGCACCGCGCGTACATCGTCGGTGGATTTTTGGGTCTTTTCGGCAAGTTTGCGCACCTCTTCGGCTACAACGGTAAACCCTTTGCCCATCTCGCCGGCACGAGCCGCTTCGATGGCGGCGTTGAGAGCCAATAGGTTAGTCTGGTCTGCTATGTCGTCGATGAGTTTGATGATTGCGTTGACGTTTTCCACTTTTTGATTGAGCTCTTCGGTGACACGGTTCGATTCGCTGACCATCATGATGAGATTACCGAGCTGGCTTACCACCTGGTCGAGAATTTTAGTGACTTCTTGGGAGTTTTGCGAAATCTCTTCGCTGTTTTCTACGATATCCTTGACTTTATCGATAGAGCTAAGCAAATCGTTTTTGATGATGGCAAGCCCTCCTGCTACACCACCGCCTAGTTGTCCCACTTTGGAGTTGAGCTTCTCTTTTTCGACGAATTTCTCTTTAAGCATCATGTTTTCAATGGAGTTATTGATAGAAGAGGCAATAGATTTAAAAATTCCGCTAAACGCATCAAGATGAAGTTTGGTAAATTTTTTCTGCTCGATATTTTTCATCACGTCGTTAACTTCATTCAAAAAGCCTTCCACCTGTTTCATAAACGCAAAAAGACTGTCTGCCATCTCCTTTATCACACCGCTGTCGTTTATCTGGATATTAAAATCGAACTGCCCGTTGCGCGCTTTTTGAAGCACCAGAGAGAGTGACTCCATCGACTTTCGGATATTGAGCACGCTGATGAAAATGACCAATGCACAAACGAAGTTGAGTATATTTATAACAAAAATCGAGTTGAATCCATAGTGATAAACTTCATATCCTAACGAAATAGAAAAGAGCACTATTGAGAGGATGTTTGCGTATTGAATCTTTTGAAGGGATGAGAGCTTCATTGCCGCGCCTTTTTTGGGTTTTTGTATATTATCGTAGGCGCGGCGACTTTATTTAGCGTAGGATTACTCTGGCTTTGAGAGGTTGGGTTGGGCGGTTGTTATTACCCATCACTTTGTGGAGTTTGGCGATTTGGTCTTTGGATGCACTTACACTTTGCTTCAGCACTATCCAGCGCACTCCTTCGGTGCATGGCGGTGTGGTGAAAGAGCCCTCATAGCGATAGTAGTCGAGTTTGCGCGGGAACAGTTCGCCTGGATTGAACATCTCGTGCAACTGCCTAGACTCTCCCGCTTTGGTAGGCAGGTCATTGAGAAGTTTTTGGAGCGCTTTGTTGTGAGCACCATCGGTAAACATCACGGCGATAACTAGATACTCCCCGTCATCGCTTTTATGTACGAAATGCGCCTCCATAGGAAACTGCTTGCCCTCTATCTTGTTTTCGCTTGGGGTGTGGAAGTGAAACTGCACGAGTCGAAAGACCTTTCCATCCACTACCACTTCGTTTTTTCCCTGTGTAGTGACTTTAACGGTGTGACCGTTATCGACTATATCGTGGGCGATGCCGGCATAGGTGATTTTGAGTTTGGGAAGCTTGGCTTCGATGAAGCGAGCCAGATCCACGGGAGATTGGTTGACGCCCAGTTTGCACATGCGAAACTTAGGATCGATATCGCCCCAGTGCACAGGCGCATCATTACCGCTGTATCCCCAGTGGGGATGCTCTGCATGATGCCCCTCTCCCGTCACACCCGCAAAGAGCATACCAAAACTCAAAGCTAAAGCCGCTACTTTTTTCATCCTACCATCCTTTGAAAAATTTTAAAATCATTATAAAAGATGGTTGCTCAATCTTCACTTAACGCTTCGGCAATGAGCTCGATGGGGTTTTTGAAAACCACGTCGCTTTTGGCTTGCACCAAAGCGTTGCTCAGCTGCACGCGGCACGCACTACACTCGGCGGCCACTACGTTCGCTCCCGTTTTGTCGATCATAGCGGCTTTTGGCTTGCCGGCAAGCTCTGTGAGGTGGTATTTTTCCGTCTGCATCGTCACACCCCCAAAGCCGCAGCAGCGATTGGGGTCTTCCATCTCTACGAGTTGGAAGTTTTTAGACAGCAGCGCACGCGGCTCGCGCCATACTCCCTGGACTTTGCGCGCGTGGCAGGGGTCGTGGTAGGTGACGACGGCTTCCAGTTTCTTGCCTTTTTGCTCCAAAAGCTTGGCAAGTTCGGTCTTTTCATAGAGCCACTGGGTGGCGATGAAGATTTTGTCGTTCAGTCTCTTAGCACGCTGGGCCCACTCATCCTGGCCGCGATTGCGAAAAAAGACTTCCCAATCGTGCTTGACCATAGCGCTGCAGGTAGCTTCGGGGATGATGATGGCCTCCACTTCGTCGATGAAGCTCTCGAAATACTCGATATTCCTTTTCGTCAGGTACTCCACCGTATCGAAATCGCCAGTAAAATAGGCCGGTGCGCCGCAGCATAGCTGCTTTTTGGGGATGAAGATTTCGTAGCCCAGTTTTTTGAGAATCGTCACGAGGCTATCGCCGATTTCGGTGTAGTTGTAGTTGGCCAGACATCCGATGAAGATGGCCACTTTTTTGTCACTCTTACCGATGCGCTCTGGGTATTTGCGAAGAAAGCTCACGCTCTTCATCGAAGGCAGGAGCCTACCCTTTTTAATCATAGGCAGCGAAAAGCGCGCCAAGAGGCCGCGCCCTTTGGGATCTTCGCTAAGAGCACAGCTGCGAAAGACGTAGCCGAGCTTAGAGGCGATATCCATGATGCGTCTGTGGCGCAAGAGCCAGAAAAAGGCGCGTTTGTACCATGCGATGCCATACTTTTTGGCGATGTCTGCGCGCACCTCTTCGATGATCATATCGGTAGGCAAGGAGTTGGGACACACATCCACGCAGTTGGTACACAAAAAGCAGCTCTCAAAGATATTTTTCGCCTCGCGGTCAAGCTCAAGCATCCCTTTTTGATAGTCACCCAAAAGCTCGATAAACCCTCTGGGGCTCGTGACTTCATCAGGATTGACCTGGTGGATGGTACAGGTGGGAATACACTTGCCGCACTTGATGCACGCGTCGCTGATTTTGGTAAATTCGAACACTACTTCACCTCTTTGCACAAAAGTCTATCACCGTAGAGCAAGAAGCCTTGCACCCTCTTGCCTGTGAGTTTTTTGATACTTTGCATATAAAAAAGCACCTGTTTGCGATAGGCACTCTCATCGTGCGGCACGGCGCTTTTGTAATCGACGATAACACACTCATCACCGCTATCGATGAGGAGGTCAATTATACCAAGCTTTCCATCATTCACGAAGGGGATTTCGCGGTATTTGCTTCCCTTAAAATGCTCTTCAACAAACTTCCACATCGCCTCGGCAACTCTCAGTACATCCCCTACATCCACGAAAGCGCCGTAGCGTGAGGCCGCATAGGCTGCATCGATCTCGAGGGCACTATGGAGCGCCTGGCCTTTGTAGATGGCTTCGTAGTCGTTTGCCTTGTACTCCTCTTCCTCTTCGAGGATCTCCTGTTTGCCGTAGTAGCGCAGCTCCAGATCGAAGGGGTGCTGAGGCGCTTCCTCTTTCGCCTCTTGCGAAGGGATAATCTGGCCGATTTGCACCTCTTGTACCATCCAAAATCTGCGTGTCTTTGGCTTTTTGATAAGGATCAGCGAATCTTCGGCGCGCGTCATCGCTACATAGGCTACATTTTCAAGCTCTACGCGCTCGCGCTCCTTTTGGCGATCCAAGAGCGCCTGATACTCCGCATCGAACTTCTCGCGCCCCTTTTGGCGCAGATAGATGCCGTCGATATTGATGCCGTGTGCATCCAGATCGAAGATGATCTTATCGCTTCGGCTGCGATCCTGGCCGATGGTATCGAGGACGATGGTGTGTTTGAAGGCGAGGCCTTTGGATTTGTGGATCGTCATCACCTCGATCCCCTCGCCCGCACTGCGCATCTGCACATCGAGCCTATCGATGTTGGCCGCAAACTCCCACAGATCCTTGTAACGCACCGCCTCTTGGATAAGCAGCTTCACCGCCTCGTCCCACAGCCCGAAGCGATCGGCGATATGGCGAATCATCACTGCCGGTTTTTTGCGCGCCACTTCCACCGCCGGATGGCCGCTGATGGCTTCAAACTCGAAGGCGTAGATATCTTGCGCATCGAGCTGGTATTTCATAAGGGCGATGATGGCGCG
>WGBB01000140.1 GCA_015494505.1 Nitratiruptor sp.
ATTATAGTCCTTTTGAGTTTAAAGAAAAATTATAAGAAAAATAATTTAATCTAAGAGCTTAAGCATATTACAAAATGTAATAATATTTATAAAATCGAATTATCATATAAACTCTATGTACTCATTTTTAAAGTTCACGTACCTTTTTGCGCTAGCATAGAGTTCGGCTACCTCTTCGTCGCTGAGCTGGCGTACTACTTTTGCAGGAGAGCCGAGGATGAGGCTGCGTGGAGGAAACTTTTTGCCGCCGGTGACCAGTGCTCCCGCACCCACGATGGACTCTTTGCCAATGACCGCTCCATCGAGGATCGTGGCGTTCATGCCTATGAGGCATGCATCTTCGATGGTGCAGCCATGCAGCATTACTCGGTGTCCTATGGTGACGTCATTGCCGATGATAGTGGGATGGCCGTCGCTCATGTCGGGCTTTTTGTAGTGGGTGACGTGAATCATCGAGAGGTCTTGGATATTCGTACGCTCACCTATTTTAATGTAATGGACGTCACCGCGTACCACACAGCCAAACCAGATGGAGGAGTCTTTGCCGATTTCCACGTTGCCGATTACCGTGGCGTCGGGAGCTATCCAGACGCCTTCGCCACGTTTTGGGAACCACTCTTTGTAGCGTAGCAGCATCAGCTCTCCTTTAAAAGCCTACGCGCCAGACGTTTGGCTTTGTTGGTAGTGTTTTTGTGGTGGGCGTTATAGAGGAGTTTGACGTACTCTTCCATCAGCTCTTGGGAGTTAATCTTAGGTTTGCCGGATTCTCTTTGGACTTTGATGTAGTTACCGTCTGGCTGGAGTTCTCTGGCTTTGACGTTGTCTTTGAGCTGGATTTGGAGGATTTCATAGAGGCGTTCGGCGATTTCAGTGTCGAAAATCGGCGTCATAAGTTCGATGCGGCGCTCGAGATTTCTAGGCATCCAGTCGGCACTGGCAATGAAGAGCTTGGGCTCGGAGTGTTTGAAATAGAAGATGCGCGCATGTTCGAGATACTTGCCCACGATGGAAATGACACGGATATTTTCGCTCACATCCGTAAGGCCGGGACGAAGACAACAGATACCGCGCACAATCAGATCGATCTTCGTACCGGCCATGCTCGCTTTATAGAGAGCCTCTATCACATCGGCATCCACGAGAGCGTTCATTTTGGCAATGATATGCCCCTCTTTGCCCTTTTTGCGCTCTTCATCGATGAGCTGTAGCAGTTTTGGTTTGATTTGAAAAGGGGACATGTAAAGGGTTTTGAGTTTGGTTTTTTTGCTAAAGCCCGTGAGGAAGTGGAAGAAGCGCGTGGCATCTTCGGTAATGTTCTTATCGGCCGTAAAGAGGCTTACGTCGGTATATATTTTTGCCGTTTGGGGGTTGTAATTGCCCGTGGCTACATGGACGTACTGGCGCAGACGGTCTCCGTCACGTTTGATGACCTGGGCGATTTTGGCGTGGACTTTGAATCCGGGGATCCCGAAAATCACATGCGCTCCGGCTTTTTCCAGCTCTTTGGCCCAGATGAGGTTATTCTCTTCATCAAACCTCGCTTTGAGCTCCACCATGGCAGTCACCTGCTTTCCGCTTTCGGCAGCATTGATGAGGGCTTTTACGATAGGAGAATTTCTTCCTACGCGATAGAGCGTCATCCGAATGGCCAAGACATCGGGATCGCGGCTGGCCTCTTTGATAAACTTAACGACGGGATCGAAACTCTCATAGGGGTGGTAGAGCATGATCTCTTCGTGATCGATAATACTAAAAATCGGCTCACCCGAATCGAGTGGCGGTAAAATCTTGGGCGTATAGGGCTCAAAGAGCAGATGCGCAAACTTTTTATTCGAAACAATCTCCCATAAGGCACCTAGATTAAGGGGGATGCGGTATTTGTAGATATCTCCCTCGTCCACGTTGAGATGGTCGTTGAGAAAGGCGATGAGGTCCTCGTCGGCGTTTTCGCCGATTTCGAGCCGCACGATCTCTCCGCGACGGCGAAGCTTGAGCCCCTCTTCGAGTAGCTCCATAAAGTCGTCGGCCTCTTCCTCTTCGATCTCGATATCGGCATTGCGCGTGACGCGAAAAGGAGCGCTTGAGAGTATCTTGTAGCCGGGAAAGAGAGATTCGAGGTGAGCCTGGACGATGGTCTCGATGGGGATGTAGGTGTTGCCTGTTTGCACAAAACGCGGCAGCACGCGTGGGATGCGTACGAGGCCAAATTTGATATCGCCGGGATGAGAAGCATCTTCGAGTTTGAGCACGAGAGCGAAGCTAAGGTTATTAAGATGCGGGAAGGGGTGCGTGGCATCCACGGCGATGGGCACAATGACGGGGTAGAGATTGGAGAAGAAGTATTCGTTTATCTCTTTTTTCGTTTTGGAATCGAGCTCTTTGTAGTTTTTGAGCTCCAGACCCTCTTTGCGCAGTTTTGCGACGATTTCGTCGAAGGTGTTTTGGAGCGTTTGCTTTTCTTGGTGCAGATAGCTTCGAATCGCTTCGAGCTGCTCTAGGGGCGTCATCTTATCAGGCCCGGTGACCCGAATGCGGTATTTGAAGAGTTTTTTAAGGCCCGCGACGCGAATCATATAGAATTCATCGAGATTGGTTCCGTATATTGCGATAAATTTGAGGCGCTCGAGCAAGGGGTTGGAGCTATCTTGCGCCTCTTCGAGCACGCGCGTGTTGAATTTGAGCCAGGATAGTTCGCGGTTGATATAGAGTTTTGGGTCTTTAAGATGCATCGCCGCCCCTTAGTGGAATTAGGCAAATTTTATCAAAACTGCACTAAAATCTTCCAAAAGGAGTCGCTATGGATGTGCAAAAATTTGTGCGCAACTATCAAGAGTTTCGTCAAATCCATTTCAAGCAGTATGAAAAACTTTTCGAAGAGCTAGTACGCAAAGGCCAAAGACCCAAGACTTTTTTCATTGGCTGCAGCGATTCGCGCGTAGTGCCCGATCTCATCACGGGGGCCAAACCGGGTGAGCTGTTTGTTTTTCGCAATGTGGGAAACTTCGTGCCTCCTTTTAAGCCCGATAGCGATTTTCACGGTACTGCGGCGGCTATCGAATATGCCGTGAGCGTGCTAGAGGTGAGCGATATCATTATCTGCGGTCATAGCCATTGCGGTGCTTGTGCGAGCCTGTATAAAAGCGTGCCCGACTCTTTGGAGTTTATCCATATCGCCAAGTGGCTCGAAATCGGCAAACCGGCCAAAGATGCGGCGCTAGAAGAGGTAGGAGAAGAGGATAGGGAGTTGTTATTACGTACCACGGAAAAGGCTTCGGTGGTAGTGCAGCTCCAAAATCTGCTCACCTATCCCGGGGTCAAAAAGCGTGTGGAGGAGGGAAAGCTCTTTTTGCACGGATGGTACTATAAGATCGAAAGCGGCGAGATAGAGTATTTTGACGAAGAGGTAGGCGATTTCGTGCCTATAGCTTCTTGATCTTTTCGATCTCGTCGCGCAGCCTTGCCGCCTCTTCGAACTCTAAATTTTTCGCAGCCTCCATCATTGCCTTTTTGAGCTCTTTGATGATCTTTTCCTTCTCTTTTGGCGGTAGTTTGTCGAGCTTCTTTTTGCGCTCATAGAGTTTGTCCAAGTCTTCGCTTTTGAGATTTTCATCCAGGCGGCGTTTGACGGTTTTTGGCACGATGCCGTGGGCTTTGTTGTAGGCTTCTTGTTTTTTGCGGCGCTCGATGGTGGTGTAGATGGCACGATACATGGAGCCGGTGATTTGGTCTTTGAGCCTCTCGAGGGTTTCAAGGTCGTCGAGTTTCATATGCTCTTCGATTTTGTCTGCAAACATAATGACGCGTCCTTCGGCGTTGCGTGCTGCGCGCCCCATGGTTTGGATGAGGCTCGTTTCACTGCGCAAAAACCCCTCTTTGTCCGCATCCATGATGGCCACGAGGCTCACTTCGGGCAGATCGAGCCCTTCGCGCAGGAGGTTGATGCCTACGAGCACGTCGAAGTCTCCACGTCTCAGCCCCCTGATGATCTGGTTGCGCTCGATCGCGTCTATCTCGGAGTGCATGTATTTGACTTTGATGCCAAGATCGGCGTAGTATTTGGTCAGATCCTCCGCCATCTTTTTGGTGAGCGTCGTCACCAGCACGCGGTGCCCTTTGGCGATCTCCTTTTTGATCTCATCATGCAGTATCGCTACCTGGTCGCGTGCGGGAGCCAGCTCTACCAGTGGATCGAGAAGCCCCGTGGGCCGGATGATCTGTTCGGCCACGACGCTGCTAAGTTCTAGCTCCAGCTCACCGGGTGTGGCGGAGACGAAGAGGTAGTGGGGCGCTTTGTTGATGAACTCCTCGAATTTGAGGGGACGGTTATCCAGCGCACTGGGGAGGCGAAAGCCGTATTCGACCAGCACCTCTTTGCGGCTGCGATCCCCTGCATACATGCCGCGAAATTGCGGGAGGCTCACGTGCGATTCATCCACGATGACGAGGTAGGGCTTGCCTTTGGCTTCGAAGTAGTCGAGAAGCGAGTAGGGTGTCTCACCGGGTTTTTTGCCTGTGAGGTGACGCGAATAGTTTTCTATCCCTTTGCACGTCCCCGTGGTTTCAAGCATCTCTAAGTCAAACTCCGTGCGCTGTTTGAGGCGCTGGTACTCAAGGAGTTTGCCCTCACGCTCGAAAAACGCCAAGCGCTCGGCGAGTTCCGCCTCGATCGATTTGATCGCTTCAGCCAGACGATTTTGGCCCACAATAAATTGACTAGCGGAGTAGAGGGTGAAGCTTTGCAACTCTTGGAGGCGCTTATTCGTGAGAGGATCGAAGGTGTAGATGGCATCTATCTCGTCGCCGAAAAACTCCACCCGCACCGCCTCTTCTTCAAAATAAGCAGGATATATATCAACGATATCGCCGCTGACGCGAAAGTCCCCGCGGTCGAAAAACTTGTCGTTGCGGGTATAGCCCATTTCTAAAAGACGAAAGAGCAGATCCCTTTGGCCCACTTCGTCACCCACTTCGAAGCGGTAGACCATCTTGCGATATTCGTGTGGGTTTCCCAGACCGTAGTTGGCACTCACAGAGGCTACCACGATCACGTCGTCGTATTCGAGCAGACTCGCGGTGGCCGAGAGACGCAGGCGCTCCAGCTCGTCATTGATAGAGCTATCCTTTTCGATAAAGAGATCCTCTCTAGGCAGGTAGGCTTCCGGCTGATAGTAGTCGTAGTAGCTGATGAAATATTCGACATGGTTTTTTGGGAAAAAGCCTTTAAATTCGCTATAGAGCTGGGCTGCCAGGGTTTTGTTGTGGGTCATGATCAGCGTGGGCAGCTGCAAATTTTCGATGATTTTAGCCATCGTATAAGTTTTGCCGCTGCCCGTGACGCCCAGCAACGTCTGATAGCGATTGCCCTCTTTGATAGAGAGCGTGAGTTTTTCTATCGCTTGGGGTTGGTCCCCCGCAGGGGGGAAATCGGTTACCATTGTAAAACGTGCCACATTTACCTCTTTTTATATTTGTGGTAGAATTATACTAAAATTAAACAAACCTTAAAAGAGGTGCAATGCAGCATATCGATTTAATGGAAAAGCTCGAAGCAAAAATTGAAGAGCTTTTGCAAAACTATAATAATATGAAGAGCGAGTGTGAGCAACTACGCAGAGAAGTGGTTACCTGCAAAGCCCAAAACGAAGAGAAGGACCAAGAGATAGAACGCCTACGCCAAGAGCTGGCCGATAAAAATGCCCAGATAGACGCGATAATCAAAAAAATAGAAGCGATGATGAGCTAAGATGCGAAAAGTCACCATCAAAATCGACGGCAAA
>WGBB01000141.1 GCA_015494505.1 Nitratiruptor sp.
ACGGAGCAGATAGACGCCATCGATACGCTCGCCATCGATAGCAAGAAGTATCTCCTCATCCCTCGCATCATCGCCACGACGATTTCTACGCCGATACTTGTGATTATCTTCGTCTTTTTGGGAAACGTCTCGGCCTATCTCATCTCCACCTATGCACTCGGTGTCAATCCGACTGAATATAAAGATACCATCACCACCTATCTGGAGTTTAGCGATATCGGCACAGGTGTGATAAAAGCTGTAGTCTTTGGCTATCTCATCAGCATCATCGGCACGTATATAGGCTATTTTACGCGTGGAGGTGCGAGAGGCGTGGGGCTTGCCACCACCAAAGCGGTGGTCTATGCCGCTATGACCGTCTTTGCTGCCAACTACTTCCTCTCAAGCCTTTTCTTGTTTCTTGATTGGTGATTAGTCGCACTTGTCGATGCCAAGCGTCGCTAAGAGCTCTTCGAAAAAGGGGCCCGCTTTTTTATCGTAGTCGTCGTGAAACTCGATCACATACTCTCCCGTCTCCACATCTTTAGGCTCCACGGTGATTTGGGGTGATATTTTATATTTGACGATGAGGTCGTTGACGAGGTTGCATATGTTTTTCTTCTCTTCGACACTGTCATAATCGATTTCGAGTCTTGCGTAGCGCTCTTCCATAGCTACGTGTGCTTTGCATCTCTTTTGCATGCATATCCTTTACAGTAATTTAGTATCTATCTGAAAAAAATTGTTTAATTTTTTCGCATTATTATTCTTCGTAACTCTCTTTTCTATGTTTAATAGCCGCAACTTCTATGTGGTCATCAAAAACGTCAAACAAAATCCTGTAATCTCCTACTCGTAATCTATAGACTGGAGAGTGGTTGGTAAGCTTTTTGATATTTGTGATATTTGGGAAATTTTCTAGCTGTGCAATTTTCTCTTTGATTTTCGATTTGTAAGGCTCGGAAATTTTTTTGAAGTCTTTAACAGCGCTCTTTCTGATTTCGACTCTCATAATTTCATGAACTCTTCGAGGGAGATAGTCTCTTCATCACGTGTCTTTTCAACAATTTTGTAATCTGGATCGTTTTTGTCTATTGGTTCGATATCAAGCTCTTTTGGAATGATGAGTTCCCTATTTTTAACGACTCTCTTTAAAAGCATGTTGATACCGTCACTAAGGCTCAATCCATACTCTTTAAATATCTCTTTGGCTTTGGCTTTGAGCTCTTTGTCTAAATAGAGATTGCTTCTAATTTTTGTAGAGGCCATCGTATATCCTTTACACAAAATTTGTGTTAATTATAGCTTTCTATTTGAAATTTGACAAGATCTGAGGTACAGGGGTATATATATTATTCCATAAGACTACGTTTTTCGATAAAACAAAACATGGAAAAATTATCAACAAATTCCATTTTATCGTATCAATCTTTTTTTTATAGATGTTGATTACATCCAATCGATGATTTTTTCTACGCTATCGACCACATAGGTCTTGATGGTAGGCTCTTGCAGAGGCTTGCTGGGGACGATCGCTTTGCGAAAGCCCTGGGACGCCGCCTCTTTGAGCCGCAAATCTTGCATCATCACATCACGTATCTCGCCCGTTAGGCCAACTTCGCCCAAAAATATGGTCTCTTCGCTGATGGGGCGGTTTCGAAAGGAGCTGAGAATCGCCGCTATCACCGCTAGATCCGCCGCTGTTTCGGTGATCTTGATGCCGCCTGCGATATTGACGAAGACGTCGTATTGGTTAAAAGGCAGATCAAGCTTTTTTTCTAAGAGCGCCAGAAGCATCGTAAGCCTGCTAGCATCAAACCCCGTAGCACTGCGCTTGGGAGTGGGGTAGCCGCTTTCGGCCACGAGGGCTTGGACCTCGAGGATGATGGGACGTGAGCCTTCCAGCACCACCGTTGCGGCCGATCCTACCGATGCACTCTTTCGATCGAAGAAGCGTTTGGCGATGTTTTTGGCACTGACTAACCCCCTGTTCGTCATCTCGAAAATCCCCACTTCGCTGATGGAGCCGAAGCGATTTTTGAAACCTCTCAAAAGACGCAGCTCCTTGGAACTATCCCCTTCGAAATAGAGCACCGTATCTACCATATGCTCCAGGACTCTGGGTCCTGCGATGGAGCCCTCTTTGGTGATGTGGCCGATGATGAAGATGGGCAGCTTTTTAGCTTTTGCGATACGCATCAGTTCGAAGGTTACGGCTTTTACCTGGCTGACCGTGCCCGGAGCAGAGGGGATATCTTCGGAGTAGATAGTCTGGATCGAGTCGATGACCAGGAGCTCGTAAGGCTCTTTTTCCAGCTC
>WGBB01000142.1 GCA_015494505.1 Nitratiruptor sp.
GGCTTTGGAAACATTGATCACTTTTGTCATAGCAGCTCCTTTGAATTCATCGTACCATTTTCCGTACGACTTGTCAAACCTCCACGCGCTGCAGCGCATTTTTGAGCTTTGCGAACCCTTCTTCGATCTCTTCTTCGGTGATGGTGAGCGGCGGCAAGAAACGTACGGTATTACGCCCGGCTTTGAGCACCAAGAGACCCTCTTCGAAGGCTTTTTGGATCACTTGGCTCTGAATATCGGCGCTTTTGGCTCTGAGGCCTCGCATCAGACCGATACCCACTTCTTTTTCAAAAAGATGTGGAAACTCCTTCGCGATCGCTTGTGAGGCCTTCGAAAACGCATCTATCGTCGCTGCGAGCTTGCCGGCATCCTTTTGGCGCTGCAAGATGTCGAGCACGGCAAGTGCTGCGCGGGTGCTCAGATAGTTTCCCCCAAAGGTGCTACCGTGGTCGCCGGGAGAGAAGATATCTTTTAGCCGCGTCATAACGGCACCTATGGGCACGCCGCCGCCCAGACCCTTGGCGAGGGTGATGATGTCGGGCTCGATCTCGTAGAGATTGCTAGCCAAAAGCTCGCCGGTGCGATAGATCCCTGTTTGGACCTCATCGACGATGAGCAGCACATCACGTTTTTTGAGCTCCTTTGCTAACGATTGCACAGCCTGTTTGTCCTGTGGTTCTACGCCACCCTCGCCCTGGATGAGCTCGATCATCACGGCGACGGTTTTATCGTCGATGAGCTCGGGAATCTGTGCGATACTCTCGGCATAGACGAAACCGTCTGGGAAGGGTCCGAAGTAGTTGTGCATCGCCTCTTGGCCCGTGGCTTTGAGTGCGGTGATAGTGCGGCCGTGGAAGGAGTGCTTGAGGGTGATGATTTTGTAGCGCTTGATCTGGCCATCCACTTCGCCGTATTTGCGCGCTATTTTGATAGCTCCTTCATTAGCTTCTGCACCGCTATTTGCAAAAAAGAGGCGCATATCGTAGCCGCTAAGCTCCACGAGCCTTTGTGCCAAGAGTGCCTGGGGTCCGATGAGATAGAGATTGGAGATATGGATGATTTTTCTGGCCTGGTCGCAGATGGCATCTGCTAACTCTTCGTTGCCGTGTCCCACGCTCACCACACCGATGCCGCTGGTAAAGTCGATGTACTCTTTGCCCTCGCTGTCATAGAGCTTGGCATTTTTGCCGCGCACGAAGTTGACATAGTTGCGAGCGTAAGTATGTAGAACATATTCTTGGTCAATTCGCTGTAAATCCATCACTATCCTTTCTATGTAATAAAATACCTCTTTGCGCTGCTTTTTCTATGGATCTAGCTGGGTCTTTGGCAAAGACCACATCGATTTTGTTGTAGATTTTTTGGCGCAAACGCACTAAAAACTCTACTTTCTTTTGCTGTATCGCTTCTGCTTTTGGTACTTTGAGGTACAGATCGATATCACCACCCTTCTTCGAATCGTCGGCGCGGCTACCGAACAAAATCACTTCACCTTCGCTAAATGTAGCGTTAAACGCTTCGCAAATCGCCTCTTTTTCACTCTGAGTGAGTCGCATTGAGCTTGCTTTTGAGTCTTTCAAAGATTTTTTCCAAAATGACAAAACCTTCCAATGCAAGTTGGATATTCTCTATCCTTTCTTGCACATCATAAGGATACTCATGTGCCAAAATATTACGAATCTCGCGTAGTTTTTGCCACTCGTGCATCTGCAAGACATCCAATTTTTCCAAAATACTCAAAACCTCCACCATCGGAAGGTTCATATCGTTTATCTCTTGCATTGCGTACAGAGCCTGTCGAAAGAGTTTGGCACCGATTTTATCCTGGAGTTTAGAGAAATTAAAAAGAAAACTGTTCACGATACGAACATTTTCGTAATTTTGAAAAAACTCCTCATCGATAGTGTGTCTTTGGAGCTCTTCATAATCTATGCGCGCGTTTTTGGCAATATCTTCGCATAATTTGAGGGTTTCAGTGATCATATTCATAGCTTCTTGATCTGAACTTTCACTTCTTGAAATTTGGCGTTTTCGCCCCAGTTGTCGCTGCCATCGGGTGTGACGTGGTTGATGGCGCTTCCGCTGTAGGCGAGTACGCAATCATCGCGCAGTTCCGCTAAAAGCCGCACCTCCATCGTCGTTTTGCCATAGGCGCTGGAGATCTCCACCCTATCGCCGTCGTGCAGACCGCTTCGAAGCGACACGTAGAGAAACGGATCGCGCTTGAACTGCGAATTGATGGCGTTCTTAGCTTTGGGTGTGATGAGATAGTAGCCGCTTTGCAAGGCATCGAAATCGTCTTCCACTTCATCCACGAAGCAAAAGCTCTCCTCGAATCCCTCGCTGTAGGGGATCTCCTCGTAGCTTGGCAGGAGATAGTGCTCTCCCCTTTTTTTGAGCTGGCGCACGAAATGCTCGATATACTCCTCTTCGCTTTGTAGCTCTCCCAAACCGAAGCGGCGAAACATTTCGCTAGTAAACTCATACTCGCTGATGGCTTTGGG
>WGBB01000143.1 GCA_015494505.1 Nitratiruptor sp.
AGAGAGTTTGTAGCAGCTTTGTAGATTTCCGTTGTTGCAAGCCTTTTTCCATCTTGCGACGGTTCTTTTGGAGAGTGGTTTTGTTAAATTGGAAGCAAGATAGTCGCATCGTTCATAGAAGCCGTCCCTATTGGGCACGGGACAGAGATCTTTAGCAAAGAGACCAGCTATGGCGACAATAAGAAAAAGAGCCGATTTTTTCAACGACAGAACCTCTTTTTTAGAAGCTATTATGCTATTTTTTCGTTGCAAATTCGTTGCATGTAAGTAAATGCCCCAAAGGGGCGGAAGGGTTTAGACGGCGCAGATATCTTTTGCCTTGAGAGCTTCCGCTTCGGCTACGGTTTTGATGCGTCCCTTCTCTTTGGCTTCGCGAGCATATTTGACGCCGAGGTTGTAGGCAGTTTTGTTGAGTTCCACAAATTTTGGTGGAACTTTGGAGATCATCGTTTCATAGACGAGCTCTTCGTCCAGCACTTTCGTCATTTCGATCGTCACACCAAGAGCCACGACAGATTGCGTAACGACGTTTCCTACTTCTTCTTTCGCGATGGAGATGATAGGAATAGCGTACATCTCCCATCTATCGAGGTCCTCTTGGGTAGGAGTGACGAGGTTTGGCTCGAAAACGATGATACCGCCGTCCTTTACACCGCCTTTGAACTGGTTGTAGCTCACTTGTGCGGTAGAGAGCATATATTCGATCTCTCCCTCGTTCGCATAAGGATAGAGAATCTCTTCGTCATCGAGGATGATATCCACTTTCGTAGGACCGCCGCGCACTTGTGAGGTGTATGTAGCTGCTTTGACACCGTATCCTCCGGCTTTGATCTTTGCAGCTGCCAAAATTTCACCGGCAAGCAGTACACCTTGCCCACCGACACCTGTAAAACGTAGTTGATGTCTCATAGCCAACTTCCTTTGAGTCTGTTTTTGTTATTGCTTTGAATAACTACTATGAGCGTAGTATTCACAAGAGGGTCGAGCCCTCACCTTAGAACGGTTTTACCTGAATAGGAATATCGACTTTTTTCTTGTTCTGTGCCGCTTCGATGACGAGATCGTACGCGTCACAGTACTCCATCTGATCGTCGACATGATGGAGGATGCCGGTTGGGAAGTAGTTGATTTTCTCCTCTTCAGGGAGTTTGTCGTACTTCGCTTTTGGCAGTGTGATGCTATCGATCCACTCTTGGTTCTCGATAGCTTCGCCCATTTTGTTCTTACGACCGAGGTTGACGTGGCAGTTACTGAAAACATCGAAGAAGCTAAATCCTCTGTGCTCGAATCCTTTGATAAACATCTTTTCGAGTTTCTTCGGATCGGTTACGCTTTCGCGCGCGATGAAGGTAGCTCCTGCACCTTTGGCCAGCTCACATGCATCGAAGGTCGGGTCGATATTGCCAAACTGCGTAGTCACAGACCACATCCCTTTAGGGGTTGTAGGACTGACTTGCGAGTTGGTCAGACCGTAGATGAAGTTGTTGATAAGGATGAAATTGATGTCGATGTTTCTACGACAACCATGGATCGTGTGGTTACCGCCGATCGCGAGGCCGTCTCCGTCACCTGCAACGACGATTACGTGTTTGTCAGGGTTTGCGAGTTTGATACCTGTAGCATAGGCTACCGTACGTCCGTGTGTAGTATGGACAGTGTTACAGTTAAGATAAGAGCTAAAGCGTCCGCTACATCCGATACCCGAGACGACACACACATCGTCCATGCTCCATCCGAGCTTATCAATTGCACGGATTACCGCTTTGAGAATGATACCGTCCCCACATCCCCAGCACCAGAGTGTGGGCATCTTGTCCGTTCTGAGATATTCATTGTAATTAAATGCCATTTTCTCCCCCTTTAGATTCCCATTTCTTTGAGTTTATCGATGATTTCGGCCGGGCTGATTGGGCGACCGTTCGCTTTGTTGAGTGCCACGGGGCGCTTTTTCATCACGCGTTCCACTTCGTCGATATATTGTCCCATATTGAGCTCAGGCATTAAGATCTTTTCTGCAGGAAATCTCTCGCCGATCTCTTTCATCTTCTCTTCCGGGCTCGGCCAGAGCGTGATCGGGCGGAACATTCCGATTTTGACACCCTGCTCTCTGAGGCGATTGATCGCTTCGCGCGCAGAGCGGCTCACGCTTCCATAGGCTATGATGAGCCATTCGGCATCGTCAAGCATGTACTCTTCGTAGCTGTCGAGTAGATCTTTTCTGCGCACGTCGATTTTTCTATGGAGGCGCTCAATCAGTCTTTGACAGATCTCCGCATCTTCAGTAGGGAAGCCTGTCGGTCCGTGATGAAGCCCAGTCAAGTGGAAGCGATATCCCTGGAACATCGGAGGAATCACTGCAGGTTTGTCGTCGGGTACGTCGAAAGGTTTGAATTCCTCTTTCGGGATAGATGGATCCGGTTTTGCACGATTGACGATGCTCGCTTGCACCTCTTCAAGATCCGGAAGGACCGCTTTACCGTGCATATGACCGAGAGTTTCGTCAAGAAGCACGAAAACCGGTGTCATTAGCTCTTCTGCCACGTTGAAGGCGCGTACCACTTCGGTGTAGCACTCTTCGAGGCTTCCGGGACAGAATGTGACAGATTTATAGTCACCGTGTGTTGGAGATTTCGCCTGATTGATGTCACCTTGTTGTACACGTGTAGGAAGACCGGTCGATGGACCGCCACGCATTACGTTTGTGATGACGAGAGGCGTTTCGGTCATGAAACCAAGACCGATCTGCTCTGCTTTGAGGCTGATACCGGGGCCGGAGGTGTTTGTCATTGATTTGACACCGCTCATGCTCGCACCCAGCGCAACGGCGATACCGCCGATTTCATCTTCCATCTGGATGAATTTTCCACCTACGCGAGGAAGAAGCTTACTCATCTCGTGAGCGATTTCGCTCGAAGGCGTAATCGGATATCCACCGAAAAATCTACATCCGGCATCGACAGCAGCAAGTGCTGCCAATTCGTTACCACTTGATATTACTTCTCTTGCCATTCTCTCTCCTTATGCACAGAGTGCTTTAATATCTTCTTCACGAGCCATATAGTGGTTTTTCTTGATAGCTTCGGCTCGCTCTTTCGCTTCTTGCGTTAGTTTAGCAAACTTATACTCTTTTCTATCCGCTACCATGATCGCGAAGTCCGGACACTCGAGCTCGCAGTCGTTACATCCGATGCAAGCCTCTGGATAGACCACTTTGACCATGGCTCCCAGAATCGTTTTTGGCTCGGGAACCATCGCGAGGACACCTGCAGGGCAGTATGCCACGCATAGGTCGCACGCTTTACAGTTGTTCTCTTCTACCCATACGGGTGTGTTTTCAGGGGCTTTGAGCAATCCCATTTCATTCTCCTTTGTCTAAGGTAAATTTGCCCACTGCGCAGCTGATGAAGCTTTTGGCTTTGAGGGCTTTGTCCTCTATTAAACCTATTTGGTCTGTAATCATAGGATAGCCAAGACTCTTTAAAGTCTTTTTGAATTTTTCCTCTTGTGCATCGTTTTTGATATCGACTGTTACGATTCTAGGCTCTTGTGAAAGATCCACTTCCACCGCACCGAATTCCGGTGCAAGCGCCTTTTTAATAGTATTGGCGCACCCTTCGCACCGGATATTGGCTACGGCGAAAGATTTTTTCATTTGCCAAGAGCCTTTGCCACAGTCTTACCGATATCGGCAGGTGATTTGACTACATGCACACCGGCGGCGGCGAGTGCTTCCATCTTTTCTTGGGCGGTTCCTTGACCACCGCTGATGATCGCTCCCGCATGTCCCATTCGTTTGCCTTTGGGTGCAGTTTGTCCTGCGATGAATGCGACGACCGGTTTGGTGATGTTTTCCTTAATGAACTCGGCAGCTTCTATTTCGAGCGTACCGCCGATCTCGCCTATCATAACGATCGCTTCCGTTTCAGGGTCTGCCTCGAACATAGGCAGTAGTTGCTTGTAGCTAAGACCTATAATCGGGTCACCGCCGATACCCACGGCCGTAGTGATACCCAGGCCCTCTTTTACCACCTGGTTGCTCGCTTCGTAGGTGAGTGTACCAGATTTCGAAATAAGTCCTACGGGGCCTTTTTTGAAGATAAATCCGGGCATAATTCCGATTTTGCACTCTTCTGCAGTGATGATACCCGGGCAGTTTGGGCCGATAGTCTTCATACCGTTCTTGGTGGCGTACATTTTAGCGTACATCATGTCTTTGACAGGTGCACCTTCAGTGATGATGACGGCGAGTTCGATGCCCGCATCAGCCGCCTCCATTACTGCATCTGCGGTGAAGGCCGGTGGGACGAAGATCATACTCACCGTAGCGCCTGTAGCGTCGACGGCTTCTTTGACAGTGTTAAAGACAGGACGACCGAGGTGTGTCTGACCACCCTTGCCCGGTGTAACGCCTCCTACTATCTGCGTGCCGTACTCGATACACTGCTCTGAGTGAAAAGTTCCCTCTTTTCCCGTAAATCCTTGGACGATAACTTTCGTGTCTTTATTGACCAAAATACTCATTACAGCTCTCCTTTCGCAGCGGCTACCGCTTTTCTCGCTCCATCTGCCAGGTCGGTGGCGGGTATGATGTTTTTGATGTTTGCGTTTTTGAGGATTTCGGCTGCTTCTTCAGCGTTGGTACCATCGAGGCGTACGATGACGGGTACATTTACTTCTACCTGTTTGGTCGCTTGTAAAATACCGTTTGCAATACGGTCACAGCGAACTATTCCACCAAAGATGTTCACAAAGATAGATTTGACGTTTTCATCTTGCAAAATCAGTTCGAAACCTTTGGCGACGGTTTCAGGGTTTGCGCCACCCCCCACATCGAGGAAGTTGGCCGGCTCTCCCCCTTCGTGCTTGATGATATCCATCGTGGCCATCGCGAGCCCTGCACCGTTGACCATACATCCTACGTTTCCGTCGAGATTGACGTAGCTCAGGCCATATTTGGCAGCTTCTACTTCCACCGGATCTTCTTCGCTTAGATCGCGCATTTCGGCGATGTCTGGGTGTTTGAAGAGTGCATTGTCATCGAATCCCATCTTGGCATCGAGTGCCAGAAACTCTCCGCTGCCTGTTTTGATAAGAGGGTTGATTTCGATAAGGTTGGCATCTTTGTCCATATAAACATTGTAGAGCGCTTCGGCGAATTTGATGAAAGGACGTATCTCCTCTTTTGCTAGTCCCAGACCGAAAGCGAGTTTGCGTCCATGGAAACCTTGGAATCCGATGGTGGGATCGATGGCGACTTTGATGATTTTTTCGGGATGCTTGGCCGCCACTTCTTCGATTTCCATACCCCCTTCGGTGGAGGCCATCATCACCGGCATCTCGCTACTACGATCGAGTACCATTCCCAGATAGTACTCTTTTTGGATATCGGCACCCTCTTCGACGTAAACCTTTTCGACCTTTTTGCCATCGGGACCGGTCTGATGCGTCACGAGAATCATGCCGAGCATCTCTTCGGCGATCTTTTCTACTTCATCGAGGCTTCGTGCAAGCTTCACACCACCCGCTTTACCGCGTCCTCCGGCGTGAATCTGTGCTTTGACTACCCAGAGATTGCCTCCTAGCTCTTCGGCTACGCGTCGTGCTTCCGGCCCTGTGAAGGCCACACCGCCACGAGGCACTGGTACGCCGTACTGACGGAATATCTCTTTTGCTTGATACTCATGTATATTCATAGATGCTCCTTTCTTAAGCTTTTGCCCACTGCTTGCGTCCCTCTTCGTAGAGGTCGTTGCCATAGGTGTCGTTGACCACCACGACAGGAAAATCTTCTACGACTATGCGTCTGACTGCTTCCGGACCGAGTTCGGGATAGGCGATTACTTCCGCATCTTTGATACGTTTAGCCAGCAGTGCTCCTGCTCCACCCACGGCACCGAAATAGACGGCTTTGTATTTTTTGCACGCCTCCTTGACGGCGTCGTTGCGTTTGCCTTTTCCTATCATCCCTTTAAGACCGTGTTCGATGAGCGTAGGAGCATAGCTATCCATGCGATAGCTCGTTGTCGGTCCCGCACTGCCTATGACTTCTCCAGGTTTAGGAGGTGTGGGACCTACATAGTAGATAACGGCTCCTTTGAGGTCGAAGGGGAGCTCTTCACCCTTTTGGATAAGCTCTACCAATCTTTTGTGCGCAGCATCCCTGGCTGTATAAAGGGTGCCGGAGAGATAGACGATATCACCCGCTTTGAGTTTGGTTACATCTTCGTCCGAAAGGGGTGTTTTGAGTCTGTATTCTGCCATTGCCGTATCCTTAGATAGTTATATGCGCGTGACGCGAACTGTGACACTGGATATTGACAGATACCGGGAGTGAAGCGATATGGCACATGCGACCCGGTTGATATGTTTCAATATGAACGGCGAGGACGGTCTGTGTACCGCCCATTCCCATGGCACCGATACCCAGTTTATTGATCTCTTCTTGGATCTCTTTTTCAAAAGCATCGAGTTCCGGATCGGGATTTGGCGTGCCGATATCGCGAAAGAGAGCATGTTTGCTCATTACAGCCGCCATGTCGAAACTTCCTCCTATTCCCACTCCTACGACGATAGGAGGGCAGACGTTTGGACCGGCATCGCTAACGACCTGTTTGACGAACTCTTTTATTCCTTCTTTGCCCTGAGCGGGAGCAAGAACGCGTGCACGGCTACCGTTTTCACTCCCTCCACC
>WGBB01000144.1 GCA_015494505.1 Nitratiruptor sp.
AAGCAGCAGACTACAGAGCTTCCACATAGCTGCGCACCTCTTTGTCTATCGTAAAAATCTCTTCGATGCTTCTTGGCTCTACTTCGAATTTTTCATAGGCTTGGATAATCGATTTTGCAATATCGCCGAAAGTGAAGCTACCCTCTAAAAACCTCGCTATTGCCGCTTCGTTGGCGGCATTGACCACCACGCCACGCTTGGGATGCCTAAGCAGCTCCTCTTTTATTCGCCACACCGGGTAGCGCGCAGAATCGATAGGACGGAAAGTGAAGCTGCTCTGCAGCAGATCGATAGGCGCCACCACCTCGCACTCCACCTTGCCAAGAACGGCATAGGCGATGGGCAGGCGCATATCGGCCCGGCTTGCGTGCAAAAGGGTGCTGCCGTCAGCGAACTCCACTGCCGCGTGGATCAGCGAGCTTGGCTCGATAAGAGCGTCGATATTTTCGGTGCCGAAGAGCCAGTAGGCTTCCAACACTTCGAAAAGCTTGTTGACCATCGTAGCGCTATCGATGGTGATCTTTTGTCCCATGGACCAGTTGGGATGGCGCAATACATCTTCGAGCTTCGCCGAGGCGATCTTTTCTATGGGCCAATCCCTGAGCGCTCCACCGCTGGCGGTAATGAGGAGGCGCTTGGGTTTTGCACTATTTTGGAGGATATACCAAAGACCGAAATGCTCGCTATCGATAGGCGTGATGGCGTCTCTTTCGATAAAGGCACCCGCCACTACGAGGCTCTCTTTATTGGCCAGCGCCACACGTTTGCCAAGCTCTATGGCTTTGAGTGTGGGTCGCAGACCCAAAAATCCCACCAGTGCGTTGACCACGAGCTGCGAGTGGGCCATCTCCAAGGCCTCGAGGATACCCTCCTCGCCGCTGAGCACCACGGGCGCGTCGATATCGGCCGGCTTGGCACTCACTACAATGCGGGGTTTGAAACGCGCCACCTGCTCTCTCAGTAGCTCTATATTATTGCCGGCTACCAGTACTTCCACATCCAGTCCATACTCTTCGGCGATGCGTAAGGTATTGACACCGATGGAGCCTGTGGAGCCCAGCACTATCATAGCAATCCTCGTAGCAGTATCACCATCGCAGGTGCGGCGAAGAGGTAGCCGTCCACACGATCGAGTACGCCACCGTGTCCCGGCAAGATGGTGCCGCTATCTTTGAGGCCGGCGCGACGCTTGAGATAGCTCTCAAAAAGATCACCGAACACCCCGGCGATAGAGACCAGCAGTGAAATAAGGACGCCATAGGGCAAGTCCACAAGCCGCAGCGCATACCAGCTGCCGGCGATCGTGGCCACCGCCACGCCGCCGATCACACCCTCCCAGGTCTTCTTGGGCGAAGTGGGGCAAAAGGGGTGCTTGCCAAACATGCGTCCCGTAAAGTAAGCGAAGATATCTGTGCCGGCCACCACTATCACCAGCCACACCAGCACATCCATCCCAAAATCGTGATAGAGCGCAAGAAGAAACAAAAAGGACGACACTGGATAGAGAAAGGGCAAGAACTTCGAAAAGTCGCGCTCTTGGGTGTAGGCCTCGAAGCTTGCAAAAACGAGTGCGACGATGAAAAAAAGATCATCGGGATTGGGATAGAATGCGGCGATGAGCCAGATGGCCGCAGCCCAGAAGTAGAGGCTGTTTTTGTTTTGCATGCCATAGAGCCGCAGCGCTTCGTAAAAGGCAAAGAGATACGCCACACCGAAAAAGAGCCACGTAAGAAAAAAGCTATCTATCCAAGCCACCAGTGCCACGACACCGATGAGCACGGCGCCCGTGACGAGACGTTTTTGCAGTTCAGTCATTGTATACCTTTTTTAACCAAAAAGGCTGCAAACAGTTTAACCGAGACGCTTTGACCCGATGGGTCGAAAAGCGATAGCTTCGGGGCACCCATCGTGGACAACCGCGTCGAGGGAGAACTCGTTTGCGGCCTAAAAATACGCAAATGTCTAATCTATTGTAACAGGAATTGTCTTATATTTCACATACTCCACGTTGGCGCCCTCTTTTGGTTTGACGTTACGCCGCTGGGTGTAGTCCACGAGATACTTGCCCGCTTGCTCCACACTAAAGCTGGCGCACAGCTTCCCCGCTTGCTCCAATACCTCATAGGGGAGGTTTTGCTTGTTGGTAGCGATGATGACATGGGCCGAGGGGCGGTCTTTGAGGTGCATCCACACATCGCTCGCTTTGGCTTTTTTGAGCAGCTCCACGTTACCGCGCTTGTTTTTGCCTATGTAGACGTCGTAGCCGGCGATATTGAACTTCTCGTAATTTTTCTCTTTTTTGCTCACCCTTTTGCCAGGGCGGCCAAAGAGCAGCTCAATATCTTCGATTCTCTTGGCATTGCGCACAAGCGTAGCCTTTTTTTGCAAAAAGGCGATCTTTTCCTCTATATTTTCGCGTTGGATGTGGATATTTTTGGCCTTTTGGCGCAGCTTCTTGGCACGCGCGAAGAAGATATCGCTAGCATGCGCCGGCGTCTTGGCCTCAGCCGGCATCGCGAAACGCACCTCGTTGCCTTCAAAATCTGCTCCCACAAACTCCTTTTGATACGGTTTGATGGCATGCAGATTTGCCAGCACCAGCTGCCCTTTTCGCTCCTCCTCGTTGGCTGCGCGCTCCAAGTCCTCCTCTTTTTCTAACGAAGAGAGGAGCTCTTCGAGTTTGGCTATCTGCTTATTCAGCTGCAAAAGCTTTACCGTTTTCATAGCATTCAGACGCTTTTGAAGCTCATCCTGGTAGATGCCGTGCAAGTAAGCATCCATATCTTCGACCACAAAAGTACTTCTATCGAGCTTCTTGGGAGGTGTGAGGGGATAGAGCGGTCGACCCGGGCGAATATCGCGATGGAAATCGTGATGCAGCGCCTCTAAGACTTTTCCCTCTTCATCGAGGATGATGGCGTTTGCGTGGCGGCCCGTGAATTCGAGCTGCAAGATGGCGCGCTCCTCTTTGTACGAACCCTTTTTATTGCAGTGGATGCGGAGGATTTTGTCGTTGTCGTCGATTTCTATCTTTTCTATGAGACTTTTCTTGCACCGTTTTGCCAGCACCTTGTCAAAAGGAGCGTTATAAAACTTGGTTTTGATAAAGTCGTCGCGTTTATAGATGAGGTTTTTGCTACGGTTTAGGTCAAAAAATATCTCCTCTCTATCCAGCACTGCGCGCAATACGTTATCATCCATACGCGCTATGTCGTGGAGGTGCTTTTTGTTTCGCAGATACTCTGCGATGGCTCGCAACTCTTTATATCTCATAGGACCTCACAAATTGCATTTTTGAGCACAACCAACTCTTGTGCCGTAATGTGCGCTACTATTGAGCGAATTCTTCGCTTGCTAATAGCACGAATGTGATACGGCAAGGCATCGCTAGGATGGTCGAGTCCCTTGCGTGCCTCTATGCGCACACGATAGGGATAGGCATCATCTATAAGCTTGGATGAAAGCGGCACTACGATGACCACATCAAGTTCCTGATTTTGCGCATCGTCGCTTACCACCACCGCCGGCCGCAGTTTTCCCACCTCTTCACCCTTTTTGGGGTTGAGATTGACAAGCACGATAT
>WGBB01000145.1 GCA_015494505.1 Nitratiruptor sp.
GTATATGCATAGAACGCAGATCTATTTAGATGAGCAATTGGTGCAAGAGATCAAAAGGGTCGCAAAAATGCAAAACATAACAATGTCGGCTTTTATTCGCAATGTGATAAAAAAGGAGTTGCAAAAATATAAGAAAAAATCGTTTGCCACTTTTATTGAAAATTTAGAGCCCTTAGAGAGCTTTAAAGATGTGGATGCACAAGAGTATGTGGATGCGATACGAAACAGAAGCAGGATTCTTCGAAAATGAGAGTATTTTTCGATACCGATGTGATCATAAATATTTTGAAAAAAAGAGTTGATACGATCGCAACTCTGCAGCAATTGATCAAAAACAGAGTCAAAATGTTTATCTCACCCATTGTCATAGCGGAGGTGTATCAGGGCGCTCGAAAAAATGAATTTGAAGAGATCGAGAAACTTTTTTCCTATTTTGAAGTAGTTGACATCGATGCACAAATCGGATATAAAGCTGGAATGTATGCAAATCGTTACGCTAAAGCATATCATACAATCTCGCTCGAGGACTATTTGATAGCAGCAACGGTGAATTTGTATGATTTGGTGCTTTGGACATATAATAAAAAGCACTATCCTATGGATGATATAGAATTACTCGAGGTGTAAATGCAAAAGCGCTATCCGACTAAAAAGATCTATGTGGGTGACGTGGCCATCGGCGGGGATGCGCCCATCAGCGTGCAGTCGATGACCTACAGCCGCACGGCCGATGTGGAGGCGACTGTGGAGCAGATCAACCGTCTCCACTTCGCAGGTGCCGATATCGTGCGTGTGGCGGTGCCGGAAGAGGAAGATGCACATGCCCTGGCCGAGATCAAAAAGCGAGTCTCTTTGCCATTGGTGGCAGATATCCACTTCAACTACCGCTACGCCCTCATCGCAGCCGAATCCGTGGACTGCATCCGCATCAACCCCGGCAATATCGGATCCAAAGAGCGCATCAAGGAAGTGGTCAAAGCTTGCAAAGAGCGGGGTATCCCTATCCGTATCGGCGTCAATGCGGGGAGTCTGGAGAGCCATATCGAGCAAAAATATGGCGCCACTGCCGAAGCGATGGTGCAAAGTGCACTCTATCACATCAAGCTCCTCGAAGACCTGGACTTTACCGATATCAAGGTCAGTATGAAGGCGAGCGACGTAGAGCGCACCGTAGAGGCCTATCGTAAACTGCGCCCTCTCGTGCCATATCCATTTCACTTAGGTGTCACGGAGGCCGGCACTATCTTTCACGCCACCATCAAAAGTGCTATCGGCATCGGTTCGCTGCTGCTCGATGGCATCGGCGATACGATTCGCGTCTCTATCACTGGGGAGCTGGAAAAAGAGATCGAAGTGGGCCGCGCCATCATCAAAGATGCAGGCCGCGCTAAAGAGGGGGTCAATATCATCAGCTGTCCCACCTGTGGGCGCATCGAGGCGGATCTGGTTAGAGCGGTGGCCGAGGTGGAAGAGCGCACCAAGCATATCAAAAAGCCTCTCAACATCTCCGTAATGGGGTGCGCCGTCAACGCCATCGGCGAAGCTAAACACGCAGATGTAGCGATAGCGTACGGTAAAGGAAGCGGCCTTATTATGGTGCGTGGGGAAGTGGTGGCGAAGTTGCCGGAAGATAAACTTGTGGATCGCTTTATCGAAGAGGTGGAAAAATTCGCCGCCGAGAGCGAAGGGTGAATCTCGGTATAATTACAGATACATCAAAAGCATCCAAACAATTTAGTGCGAGACGCTTTGGCCCGATGGGTCGAAAAGCGGTAGCTTCGGGGCACCCATCGTGGACAACCGCGCCGAGCACAAATTGGTTTGGATGCTACTAAATAGCGAGGAATTTCTTGGAAGCACATCTGTACAATCTCAACATCGAACGCGCGGTGCTCAGCTCCATCCTTTTCGATCCATCCATCTTCGAAGATGTGGCTGCCGTGCTGAAGCCAAAAGATTTTTACCTTCCGTTTCATCAGCATCTCTTCGCGGTGATGGAGGAGCTCGAGCGCGAAGACCAGCCCATCGATGAGGAGTTTGTCAAAGAAAAGCTCGAACTGCGCGGCCAGTTCGACGAGGCGGCCTTTTTGGAAGTGCTGGCTGCCAACCCGCTCTCCAATACCGCAAGCTACGTCAAAGAGATAAAAGAAAAATCCCTCAAGCGTGAATTAGTGCATCTGACTACCGAGATAAAAAAGGTGACCATCGAGCAGGACCTTCCCGTCACCGACGTGATCGATACGATCCAGTCCAAACTCTACGGCATCACCACCGAAACCAGCTCCCAAGACTTCAAATCGAGCGCCCAGGTGATGGAGGATACGCTGAGGCATCTACTAAAGATGAAAGAGCGGGGCAACTCCATCCTTATCGGCCTCGATACCGGCTTTCACGAGCTCAATCTCAAAACTGCCGGCTTCTCCCCCGGCGATC
>WGBB01000146.1 GCA_015494505.1 Nitratiruptor sp.
GCCGAGCGCGTGAAGTACGAAGTGGAAAAAGCGAAACAAGAGGCCGAAAAACGTGCAGCCCTGGCACGCGGTGAAGCCGAAGCGAAAAAGATTCGCGCCCAAGGGGAAGCGGAGCGTATCATGATCGAAGCCAACGCCTCGGCGCAGGCTAACATCCTCATCGGTAAAAGCCTAACACCAGAGCTTTTGCGCCTCAAACAGATCGAAGTGCAAAAAGGCTTCAACGAGGCACTGCGCCAAAACAAAGACGCCAAAATCTTCCTCACTCCAGGCGGTGCGGTGCCCAATATCTGGATCGATACGAAAGATTCCAAAAAAGCTACGGCCACAGGACAATGAAATGATCGACTGGAACAAAACACCTCTCGTGCCCGCTATCGCCCAGGATAGTGAGAGCGGCGAGGTGCTGATGCTGGCATACATGAACGAAGAGGCCTATCGTAAGACTTTGGAGACGGGCTTTGCCCACTACTACTCCAGAAGCCGCGAGAAACTTTGGAAAAAGGGTGAGAGCAGCGGCAATGTCCAGGAGGTCGAAGAGATCAAAATCGACTGCGACGACGATGCCATTCTTTTGCGCGTGCGCCAAACGGGACCTGCCTGCCATACGGGAAGGAGATCCTGCTTTTATAAAGATGCAAAAAGCGGCGCAATCACAAGTGATCCGATCCAAGACCCAAACGAAATGTACGATGACGTGATCGATCGCCTCTACCATATCATCCAGGAGCGCAAAAACGCCGATCCCGAAAGTTCCTGGACAGCCAAGCTCTTTAGCAAAGGTGAAAACACCATCCTCAAAAAGGTGGCCGAAGAGGCTGCGGAGTTTTGCTTCGCCGTCAAAGATAAAAACCGCGAGGAGATTATCTACGAGTGCGCGGATCTGGTTTACCACGCCCTGGTGGCACTAGCGAGCCAAGATATCTCGCCCGAACTGGTGCGCAAGGAGCTCAAGAGACGCTTTGGCACTAGCGGCATCGAAGAAAAAAGGAATAGAAAATGAGAAAGCTCCTGCTCTCGCTGCTTTTTGCGCTCTCGGCTTTCGCCGGCCAATACGTCCTGGCTCTCAACTGGTATCCAAGCATTTGTAAAACTTCCCACTACAAAGCCTGCAGAAAGCCCCTTCCCTTTTGGCAGACCCACTTCACTCTCCACGGTCTATGGCCTAAAGGTCGCTACTACTGCGGCGTGGATGCTAGAAGCAAGATACTCGACAAGCGCGGGCTGTGGGATCGTATCCCTATGCGACCTCTCTCACCGGAGCTCCAAGAGCTGCTCTTTACCTATATGCCGGGGGCCGTGAGTGACCTGCACAAGCATGAGTGGATAAAGCACGGCACCTGCTATAGCCGCAAGCCCGAAATCTATTTCCTCGATGCCATCGCTTTGACTTCCCAAGTCAACCAGACAAGTGTGCTACGCTACTTCCTCGACCATCGCGGCAAGCGCGTCTCGACTTATACGATTCGTAAACTCTTCGATGAGGAGTACTTCCCGGGAGCCGGCAAACGTGTGCGGTTTGTCTGCAAGAGAGGGTATCTCGTGGAGATGCGTATCAATCTGGCAGGCTCCATCACTCCCAAAACACCCCTCTACGACCTCCTTAAGCGCGCCCGTCCCACTGCACAAGGCTGTAGACGTGGGCGCATTGCGCGCTAATAGATGAGGCCCTCATCACGGAGGGCTTTGCGAATGGCTCTCAGCTGCGCATTTTTATCGGCGCACCACGCGGGCGCCAAAAGGGTGCTATCCCCGATACCTGCAGTCACACGCTGCACAATCATGCTCTTTGGCAGCATTTTGACGGCCTCTACCAACGTAACGATGTACTCTTCTTGCGAAATCGGCGTAAATCTTCCCTTTTGATACTCCACGGCCAGCGCCGTGTTTTTGACCACATACAAGGGATGAATCTTTATTGCATCGATGCCCCACTCTATCGCTCTTGCTACGGTAGAGAGCATCATCTCGCGCGTCTCGCCCGGCAAGCCGAATATCACATGGCCGCACACTTGCAGGCCCTTGTCCTTGGAGCGTTTGATCCACGCCTCGACGTTTTTGCTATCGTGCC
>WGBB01000147.1 GCA_015494505.1 Nitratiruptor sp.
GCGCCCAGAGGGTATCTTTGAAACTATCTGGAAGTGAAAGCTGCGCTTTGAGTGTCTCGGTGGCCAAAGAACTCTGATGATAGGGATGCAAGATGGCCGTGGGCATATAGCGCTCGTCACAAAAAAGCGTAGCAACTTTATGCTTGGCAAGGGCTGCCAAAACTTTGGCGCTGAGGGTAAATCTATCTCCTTCGAAGATAATGCTATCTACATCCGCAAGACAGAGCTTGATGCGTGTTTCATCATCTTCTATCAAGAGATTGTCATTATAGATACGAAGCTTACAGGGCTTCGTGATGCGCAGTGTCTTCCATGCCCCCATAGCCGGATTCCTTCCTAAACCACGCCAGCTGCTCTGTCGTTACATTCCCGAAAACTTCATAGCTCTTCACATGTCCATCGAAATCGAGATGCGCTTTTATGACACCTTGTGCACTTCCCACTGCTACCTGTTTTATTTGACTTCCAGTAGAAAACTTTGCAGGTTGCGCTTTTGGATTTGCAGGGAAACGAGGATTGAAAAGAGCTACATTATTTCTTGTTTCCACATAACTCCTCAAACATCCATAATGAATCACTCCTCTATTTCCGAAGAAAAAGAGCATTTCGTTGAGATAGCAAAGCATTCCGCTTTTTTGCGTAAACTCACGAAAATTATTCACATCGAGACGATGGATGCGTAATTTGCTTTTTCCTTTTTCTATAAAAATCCCCAGCATATTCTTGTCAGTCTCTACAAGGCCTCTGTCGATACGGATAGCGTTGAGTTTGTCATAAACAAAACGGACTCTGCGCATTTGCTTGCCATTTGCCGTTATCGGCTCGTTGAGCAGCCTCGCTAACTCCGCCTGAAAAGCCTCGTCCACACTTTTGTCGTGCTTGGCATCTTTGAAAGCGAAATCGGTTAATGTTTTGGCAATCTCTTTGGCTCTCTTTTCTATGGCTTGATAGACGGCGTCTTCGGTGTTGCTGATATGGTAGAGCCAGAGTTTTTGGCGTATCTCCTTGTCGTACTTTTTCATGAACTCATCTGCACTCATCTTGTGGCGATTTTTCATCACATCCAGTGCTCGAAACGCCTCCAAGATATTTTTGCGCAATGTGGGCACCTCGTGCCTTGGCGAATAGACGGTATCTTTGTGTGATGAGGCCGAAAGGGGCTTTTTGTTCACCCAGTACGAAACGGTGCGAATACCGCCAAACATATCTCGGTAAAAGAGGCTCTCTTTGCCTTTGGACATAAATCTTTGGTACGCTTCGTTGATGTAGTCTGCAAGCGTCATCCCCTCGATGTGAGGAAGATACTTTTGCCAGATTGCTTTCAGCTCCCCTTCGCTTTTGCCGTAGTTTTCTTTGAGTAGTCCGTGGAGGCGATTTTGCCAGCCGCGCGATATCGTAGCCAAGATGAGAGCATCTTCTGCATGGTGGAAGTTGGTATCGCGGCTTTTGCTCTTGATATCCAAAAGCGAGCGCACTTTGCTCGTAACACGACCGGGAATCATGCGCACACTGTGTCCGTGTCTTCTGGCTTCATGGTTGGGAAACGGATAGTAGCGTTTGAGCACCTGCGCTACCAAAGCTTCCAGATAACTCGTAGCGCGTATTCCTTTGGAATCCATCTTTTCCACATACACCTCATCCAGTGACGTAGCCAGGAGGTTTTTGTATTTTTTCCAATCGATGAGGCCTTCATCTTTGAGCATCTCCACGCGGTTGCGGTATCCTTCATCACCTGCCAGCCACTCTCCGGGGAGGTGGTTGCCTTTTTGGACATTAGGATCCTTGAGCGCTACGATGGTGTTATATGCGGCGTTCAATCCCCCTAAAGACCTCGGCACGATGTGCTCGATATCGGCATTTCCATTGAGTAGATCGGAGAGTTTTATCGTCTGACCGGTATAGAGATCGAGCTCTTTTTGCTGCTCCCATAGTTGAATCTTACGTGCCAAGCGTCTATCGATAGTAGGAAATTGATTTTTATACTTTTTAATGATTTCATCCA
>WGBB01000148.1 GCA_015494505.1 Nitratiruptor sp.
GCGCGCACCCTCAAAAATCCCAAAGACCGTCTCATTACGATGCTGGTGCTGGGATTTATGAACTGTAGCGCCAGACTTCCGGTCTACGTGCTGCTCATCGCCGCCTTTTTTCCCACCACCAATGCGGGCAATGTACTTTTTGCCATCTATATCAGCGGTGCGATTTTGGGGCTTATCGTGGCTAAAATACTTCGCATCGTCCTTTTTAAGGGTGAGCCGGAACCGTTTGTGATGGAGATGCCGCCCTATCGCTTCCCGTCTCTCAAAGCACTCGGGATGGAGCTGTGGCTCAAAGCGAAGCTCTTTTTGAAAAAAGCGGGTACCTTCATCGCGGGTGCTGCGATGATTATCTGGTTTTTGAGCAATTTTCCGCACAATCCCCAGCTTATCAAGCAGTATGAGCAAAAAATCGCACAGGCACAGACAAAAGAGCAAAAAGTAGCACTCCAAAACGAGCTGGCTGCGAAAAATCTCGAATATAGCTTCATCGGTCGCATCGGCAAGACCATCGAGCCCGTTTTTGCGCCTCTTGGGTTTGACTGGCGCCTCAGCGTAGCCACTATCAGCGGTCTGGCGGCAAAAGAGGTGGTGGTCTCTACCTTGGCCACTCTCTATGCAGTAGGCGAAGCCGATGAGAAGAGCTCCACATTGATAGAGCGTCTGCGACAAAACATCGATTTTAAAACGGCAATAGCACTCATTGTTATTATAATGATATACAGCCCCTGCGTGGCGGCTATGAGTACATTCTATGCCGAGGTGCCCCAATGGGCGTGGCGCGCCTTTTATACCATCTATCCCAACGTGCTCGCTTGGCTGTTGGCGTATAGTGTGTATAATATACTTGCGGCACTAGGATATTAAAGGATTTGCTATGAAACGACTTATCGCTAGCTTAGCTCTTCTACTTTTTTTCGCGGGCTGTACGAAAAATCCCTATACCCACAGGCAACAGCTCATTCTCATCTCACCCCAGCAAGAGCTTCGTATGGGGCTGAGTGCAGAGCAGCAGATTCTACGCAAAGCCAAAGTCTCCCATAATCCTCGCTACATCGAGATGGTCAACCGTGTGGCGATGCGTATTGCCCGCACGGCCGAAGCGGAGTTCCATCCCCACTATCAGTGGGAATTTCATGTTCTTGAGTCAAAAAAGATTAACGCTTTTTGCCTTCCAGGAGGCAAAATATTCGTCTATACGGGTCTTTTGAAACTTGTGGATAACGACGATCAGCTGGCGGCCGTAATCGGCCACGAAGTAGCCCATGCGATTTTGCGCCACGGAAGTGAGCGGGTCTCTATGGCGATGGTGGGACAGATCGGGCACGAGCTCTTAGCAAGAGGTATGCAGATTTCGGGCAAAAGATGGGGGCCTTTGTATGATTTGGCCTACGGTGTGACGGCACAGTACGGCGTTTTATACCCCTTTAGCAGGAAGTTTGAGTACGAAGCGGACCAGTTGGGGATGTATCTGATGTATAAAGCCTGCTATAATCCTAAAGAGGCCATCAGGTTTTGGTACAAGATGATGAAGGCTTCACGTGTTCATATTCCCGAGCTTCTCTCTACGCACCCATCCGATAGGCACCGCATCGAAGCGCTCCAGCGTTACCTCGCAAAACTTCAGCGCATCCCTCGCAAATGTAAAGGCGTAGTTCAATAAAATTTTGCTACAATTGCGCCTAAAAAAGGATATGCGATGGAGTGCGAGTTTCCCGCTTACAATGCCGATTTGGACGCAATAAAAGAGATTTTTGAAAGCGTCAAGACCATCGCTGTGGTAGGGCTCTCGCCCAACCCTACCAAAGATAGCCATAAAGTGGCGGCATACCTCCAAAGCGTGGGTTACAAGATAGTCCCCATCTATCCCAAAGAGGATGAGATTTTAGGCCAAAAGGTCTATCGCTCCTTGGCAGAAGTTCCTTTTGCTATCGATATGATCGATGTCTTTCGCAAACCTGCCGCAGTTGGACCCATCGTGGATGCGGCTATTGCGCGCGGCGATGTAAAAGTGGTGTGGCTTCAAAAAGGTATTGTCAACAACGAAGCTGCGAAAAAGGCACTTGAGGCCGGCATGCAAGTGGTGCAAAACCGCTGCACCATGGTGGACCACAAAATGCTCTTTGGGTAAGCAATGATAGCGTTACAAAAAATCGAGGAAGCGGCCAAACGCATCGAAAAAGTGGCTTCACGCACGCCTTTTGCCTATGCGCCGATCTTGAGCAAAAAGTGTGGTTACGAAATTTACCTCAAAAAAGAGAATCTTCAAGTCACGGGAGCTTTCAAGCTACGCGGGGCTTTCAATAAAATCGCCACACTCTCCCAAGAGGAAAAAGCGGCCGGAGTGGTGGCGGCAAGTGCCGGCAACCACGCCCAAGGCGTGGCATTTAGCGCAAACTACTTCAATATACCTGCAGCTATCGTGATGCCCGAATCGACTCCCCTTACAAAAGTCAACGGCGTCAAAGCGTACGGCGCGGAGGTGATACTCCACGGCAAGAACTACGACGAAGCCTATGAATATGCCGTAGAGTATGCAAAAACAGAGGGCAAAACCTTCGTGCATCCCTTCGCAGATGAGGAGGTGATGGCGGGGCAAGGCACTATAGCGCTCGAGATACTCGAACAAGCCGAGAAACTCGATGCCGTAATAGTACCCATAGGAGGCGGAGGGCTGATTGCCGGGATGGCGAGTGCCATTAAGCAGCTGAATCCCGCTATCAAAGTGATCGGCGTCACGGCCGCAGGGGCTCCCGCCATGCGACAATCCTTCGAACTGGGACGTCCGGTGGATAGCACAGACGTGCGTACCATCGCAGACGGCATAGCCGTGCGCGACACCTCACCCGTAACACTCGATATTATCCTTGAGACGGTGGACGATATCGTCGAGGTGGATGATGAAGAGATAGCTGATGCGATACTCTTTTTGCTCGAAAACCAAAAGCTTGTAGTCGAAGGGGCAGGTGCCGTGGGGGTGGCGGCTCTTTTGTACGATAAGTTGGACCTTCCTCCCCAAAGCCGTGTGGCCGTGGTGCTGAGCGGCGGTAACATCGACGTGACGATGCTTAGCGTCATTATCGAAAAAGGTCTTATAAAATCCTATCGCAAGATGAAGCTTATCGTCACCCTCGTCGATAAACCCGGTTCGCTTCTTAAACTCACAGAAATCTTTGCCCAAACGGGAGCCAATATCGTCCAGATAGGATACGACCGCACTTCTGCATCACTGGCATACGGCGATGCGAATGTCTCTATAGGGCTGGAGACCAAAGGCAAAGAGCATCAAGAAGAGATTCGAAGGCTTCTTACCCAGCATCACTACCGCTTCTATGAGGAGCGCTGATGGCAGTGGGTATCGATATCGGCTCTAATTCTTTTAGAGCCGTAAAAATCGATTGCGCTACGAAAAAGAAACTTGCCGAGTATGAAAAGGTAGTCCGCACTGCCGAGGAGCTCGAATCGACCGCAAAGATAGGCGAAGCGGCTATCAAGCGTATCATAGATGCTTTTAGGGAGGTAGAAGAGCTCTTTGGAGAGTTCGATAAAGTGCGTGCCGTATCCACGGCAGCCTTTCGCAAAGCCAAAAACAGCCAAGAGGTACGAGAGCGTATCGAAAAAGCTACGGGTATAGCCGTAGAGATTATCGATGAAGAGACGGAGTCGCTCCTAAGTGTCAAAGGTGTGGAGTTTGGGCTCGCATCCAAAGGTATCGCCACGGAGCGCTTCTTAATGGCAGATATCGGAGGGGCCTCCACGGAGCTCATCTTAAAGCATCGCAAAGATATTCTCTTTCGCTCCTTCGATTTGGGCATATTGACCACCATCCAGCGCTTTCGCTCCAAAGAGGAGATAGTGTTTGGCATCAGGCGCAAAATGGCCGATATCCAAGAGTTTTTGCTCGATGCCTACGAGCTCTTCGGCAAGCCCAAGATTTTCGCCGGCACGGGCGGCACCCCCGCTACTGTAGCGGCACTGAAACTTGGACTTAGTTACGAAACCTATGATGCAGCCAAGGTAAGCGGCGCTACAATAGATATTACGGACATACGAAGCGCCTACGAGCGCCTCAAACTGCTCGACCCCCAAAAGCGTGCCAAGCTAGTGGGCACGGGGCGTGAGGACGCCATTATGGCCGGCCTTGTAATTCTCGAAGAGCTTATGAGGCATGCCGGCTATAAAAAAATGGTGGTTTGCGACGAAGGCGTGCGCGAAGGCGCGGCGCTGAGTCTATGTGAAAAATAGAAAATTTCGCTACAATTTGGTAATTTAAAGCTTAGGAGAATCGATGGCTAAGATGACCGGTGCCCAGATGGTTGTTGAAGCGATGCGCGAAGAGAATGTGGAGGTAGTTTTCGGCTACCCCGGCGGCGCGATTATGAACGTCTATGACGAAATCTACAAAAAACGCTACTTCCAGCATATTCTCACGCGCCACGAACAGGCTGCGGTGCATGCTGCAGACGGATACGCGAGAGCCACAGGCAAGGTGGGTGTGGCGTTTGTCACCAGCGGTCCCGGATTTACCAATGCCGTTACGGGTCTTGCCACGGCATATATGGACTCTATTCCTCTTGTCGTCATCAGCGGTCAGGTACCGCTTTCGATGATAGGCACTGATGCTTTCCAAGAGATCGATGCGGTGGGCATCAGCCGCCCTTGTACCAAGCACAATTTCCTCGTCAAGAGCGCCGAGGAGCTGCCTGAAATCTTAGCGCAGGCTTTTTACATCGCACGTACGGGTCGCCCGGGACCGGTGCATGTGGACATACCAAAAGACGTGACGGCGCAGATAGCGGAGTTTAACTATCCCAAAGAGGTGAAGCTCGAAACCTATAAACCCACCATCAAAGGCAATGCCCGCCAGATCAAAAAGGCTGTCGAAGCGATAGCGAACGCCAAGAAGCCGGTCTTTTATCTGGGTGGCGGTATCATTCACTCAAACAGCGCAGATCTTGTACGAGAGCTCGTGGCGGCTACGCAGATACCGGCCGTAGAGACCTTGATGGCTAGAGGCACGCTGCGCTACGACGACCCTATGCTTCTAGGTATGGTAGGTATGCACGGTACCTATGCGGCCAATATGGCAATGAGCGAAGCAGATCTTCTCATAGCCCTAGGGCCTCGCTTCGATGACCGCGTTACGGGGAAACTCAGCGAATTTGCCAAGTACGCCAAAATAATCCATATCGATATCGACCCGAGTTCTATAGGCAAATTGGTGCATGTAGACTACCCGATAGTAGGCGACCTCAAAGCGGTCCTCACCGAGCTTGTGCCGCAAGCAAAAGAGAAAGTGGATCCCGCTCGCTACGAATCGTGGCGTGAGATCCTCAGACGCTATGACGAGCTCCATCCGCTTACCTACGAAGATAGCGACGAGGTGCTCAAACCCGAATGGGTCATCCAGCGAACCGGTGAAAAACTCAAGGGCAAGGCACGCATCTCCACCGATGTGGGACAGCACCAGATGTGGGCGGCGCAGTACTATCCTTTTACGCGTCCGCGTGAGTTCATCACCAGCGGTGGACTTGGGACCATGGGTTTCGGATTTCCTGCCGCTATGGGTGTCAAGAGGGGAATCCCCGATGAGATTAGCGTCAACTTCACGGGCGACGGCTCGATTTTGATGAATATCCAGGAGCTCATGACGGCCGTGGAATACAGATTGCCGGTGATCAATATTATTCTCAACAATAACTACCTCGGCATGGTGCGCCAGTGGCAGACATTCTTTTACGACAAGCGCTATGCCGAAACCGATCTATCGATGCAGCCGGACTTCGTAAAGCTTGCGGAGAGTTTCGGCGGCGTGGGGTATCGTGTCCATACCAAAGAGGAGTTCGACGCTGCGCTCGACGATGCTATAAGCAAAAACGTAGTGGCTCTCATAGATGTGGTGGTGGATCGCTATGAAAACGTACTGCCGATGGTACCGGCCGGTGGAAGTCTTTACAATATGCTTTTAGAATATAAGGATTGATGATGCATAGCAGTGAAAGAAGAGTAATTTCCGTTATCGTGCTTAACGAGCATGGAGTCCTCTCTCGCATCACCGGGCTTTTTGCCGCTCGCGGCTACAATATCGAAAGCGTCACCGTCGCACCGATTCCAGGAAGCAAATACTCTCGCCTCACCATCGTCACCAGCGGTAGCCCACGCGTCATAGAGCAGATTATCAAGCAGCTGCACAAGCTTATCCCCGTCTATAAAGTCATCGAACATAGCGAGCTCGTGGAAAAAGAGATGGTACTAGCTAAAATACCTCTCGAAGAGCGCTTGGCGGATGTGGAGGCGCTCTGTCGTGCCTACAACGGTAATATCGTCAATATCGGTACCGATACCGCTATTATAATGGCTGCCGATGAACCGAGTCGCATTACCAACTTCATAAAAGCGCTCAAGCGCTTCAACCCCAAAGAGATAGTCCGCAGCGGCGTCGTGGCTATTGAGAGATAGTGATGAAGCTCAGCGAAATAGCAAAAGAGTTCGACCTTCGCCTCGAAGGCGAAGATAAAGAGATTACGGGGCTTGAGGCCCTCGATAAAGCTGGACCTACGCAGCTGTCTTTTTTGGAAAACAAAAAGTACCTCAAAGCCCTTGCATCCACCAAAGCGGGTGCAGTCATACTCAAAGAGGAGCATCTTAGCTCTTTGCCCAAAGGCGCAAGCGCACTTATTAGCGATGAACCGTACCTTACGCTCGCCTATATCTCCAAACTTTTTGCCAAGCCACCTTTCGAACAAGAGGGTGAAGCCCCTAAAATCGGAAAAAACTGCACCATCGCTAAGAACGTATATATCGGCTATGGAAGCATCATCGAAGATAATGTTACATTGATGCCGGGTGTGGTGATTGGAGACAATGTGCGTATAGGCGCAGGGACGATTCTTTATCCCAACGTCACCGTCTATCGTGACTGTGTCATCGGGAAAAACTGCATCATCCACGCCGGCACCGTAATAGGGAGCGATGGCTACGGTTTCGCCCATACCAAAGATGGACGCCACATCAAGATATATCAAAACGGTAACGTCATCATCGAAGAGGATGTGGAGATAGGAGCCAACTGCACCATCGATAGAGCGGTGTTCGGCTCTACCGTGATCAAAGCCGGCACCAAACTGGACAATCTCATCCAAATAGGGCATAACTGCGAAATAGGCGAAAACGTGCTTATGGCCAGCCAGGTAGGAATTTCGGGTTCGTCCACGCTGGGGCGCAACGTGGTGATGGGAGGACAGAGTGCCACGGCAGGGCATCTGAGCATCGGCGATTTTGCCGTCATCGCAGCACGTGGCGGCGTGACCAAATCGATCCCCGGCGGCAAGACCTACGCCGGGTTTCCTCTTATGGAGCACAAAGCCTGGCTTAAGCTTCAAGCGATTTTGGCTCGAATGGTTAAAAAAACGTAACTTTTGTAGCACTCCTTTTGGGTCCGCTATGCTATAATGGACCAAAAAGGAGGCAAATATGGCAAAGACACATAGTGAAATCAAACTGTTCCATCTTCACGGCACGAAAGAGGGTGTCGTCAGCGTAGCGCATATCAACGAACCATACGGCGAAGGAAGCGAGCCGGTTGTGAGTATCGGAATATCACTCAAGGGCAACGCTCTCGAACCGGAGTGGAAAGTCCATATCCCGTATGAAAATATTGACGATCTCATCGAGGCTTTGCAACTCGCTAAGAAAGAATTTGGCAAAAATTACGTCCCAGGCGAAGAGGCCAAACCACTCGATGCGGACGAAGGCATAGGGGGCGATTAAGCCAGACGGCACTCCTTGGTGCAATCTTCGCTGGTGGCGTAATGGCCACCGAGCTTGTTCCAATCGATGGAAGGCTCCTTAGCCTTCATCGCTTCATACTCTTCTTTTGTAATCTTCTCGAAGGGCATCTGTGGATAGACCTCTTCGTTTTTAGGAAGCAGTGTGGTGGATTTGAGCATAGGTAGATACTCTTTGAGGATGCGTGCAAGGTCTTCGGGGCTATAGAGTTTGGGATCGAACTGGATGGTGTTGGAGACCATATTGTCTGACCATTCACGTTGCAAGAGCGCGAGGATGTTCATCTGCTCCCACACGCTCATGTCTCCTACCTCTTTTGGATTGTCGTAGTGTACTGCAAAAGAGAAGATAAGCGCCGATGAATCGTAGATATCCTCTTCATGCGGCACACCGGCTTTTGCTAGCAAAGTAGCCAGTGGAGTATCCTTTCCGATGCGCACGCGACGTTTGGCATAGCGATAGAGGGGATAGTGCATTCCGGGGCTGGTGCCGGCTAGCAAACTAATGGTGCCTGATGGCTTGACTGTTGTAACTTTTATAGAGGAGGGGATACCGGCTGCACGTGCAAGAGCTTCGTTGATGCTGCGCACGTGTTCGTATCCGGCGCGCAGCCAGTGCAAAAGCGTAGTGAGGCCACGTTTTTCGATAAAATCGGCTACTCCCGAGACGCTCACGCCGATGCGCCTGTTGCGTGCTACGATGGCATTGGTCTCGGGTCTATGGGTAGGTAAGAGGTTCACAGTAGAGGCATAGAAAGTGGCATACTCCAAAAGCTGGAGAAACTCTTGCATAGAGGTGCATTTTGGCAAGAAGACTTCGGCAAGATTACAGAGCTCGAAAGATTCCAGCGCTATCTCTCCACACGGGTTGCTCAGCCACGCCTTGTCGGCTATCTCTTGGCCGAAGCGTCCATACTTTTGCATATTTTCCAGATGCAAAAATCCGGGCTCTCCATCTTTGTAGACATACGGAGTGATGGCATCGATGGCGTCGAAATCGTCGAGATTTTTTAATAGCACGGAGTTGTTGGAGACCCAGCCTATTTCGGCGCGCTCGGGATGTTTGGTGTAATCTTTGAGCTCCAAAAACTCCTCGTCCTCCGGTGAGCCTATGGCTATCTGGGCGGAGCGTCGGATATTGCCGGACACCACACAGACACCGATTTCATTGAAGAGGTCTACGATAGTGCGTGTTTTGCTGATTTTTCCGTCGATATAGGCATCAAAGATGCGCTCTATAGCGTTGTGGAGTCTTTTAAGAGGCTCAGGCCCTGCAGCGATACCGCCGAAGGTCTTGAGGGGCGTACCGGCAGGGCGGATACGCGAATAGTCGAAGGTATAGAAAGGTCCGCCTTTGGTGTAGGCCTCTATAAGCAGTCGCACGGAGTGCACCCATCCCTCTTTGCTATCTTCGATGACGAGGTGTTTGGGGCGAGTTTTGTCCGGTTTTGTGGCTTTGCCACCCCAGGCGGTATTGAACCCCACGCCGGCTCCTACCATAAGCATATCCATCGCCCAGTCGGCCGCGTGGGCGATGTCGGCGGTATCAACGGCGGCGCAGTTATACAGAGCCGCGCTTCCTCTTTCGTATATATAGCGTGTGCCCATGGCCCAAAGCCCCCGTCCAGGAGGCAACCACTTGAGCCTAGCCATCGCCAGCGCCATTGCGAGGGCCTCTCTTTGCCACGCCTCTTCGTCGAAGGGGAGATGGTGTTTGATGTAGTAGTCTTTGCGTATCGAAAAGATACCTTCTATGGTGCGGATGATTACGTCGTGGAAGTTTTCGTTGGTACCGTCCTCTTTGATGCGGCTGTAGGAGCGGTAAAATATCACCTTGCTAAAAAGCCCGAAGCCAAAGGCCACTGGCTCTTGTCGGATGCGTTCTTGTGCCTCTTTGGAGAGGCGAAAAAAGTGTTCGACGTACATAGCGAAGCCTTTAGGGCTATTTGGTTGCGACAAACTCCTCTATCCGTTTGATTCCTTCCTCTATGCTAGCCAGGTCCGTAGCGAAGCTAAAGCGAAAATACCCTTCGGCGCCAAATCCCACGCCGGGTACTACTGCGACCCCTTTTTTCTCTAAAAGCTCTTTTGCAAACTGCATCGAATCACGCATTACGGCGGAGTGGTTGACGAAGAGGTAGAATGCGCCGTCGGGAGAGAGCACCGAAATGCCATCGATGGCGTTGAGCATCTCCACGGCCCTGTCGCGGCGCTGCTCGAACTGCCGGCGCATCATCTCGATATCTGCGTCTATCGTACCGTCAAGTCCTGGAATAGCCGCTTTTTGGGTGATGGAGTTGATGTTTGAGGTGCTTTGGCTCTGGAGCTTTTTCATAGCCTTTACAAGCTCTCTATCCGCTGCAGCGAGATACCCAAAGCGCCATCCCGTCATAGCGGCCGATTTGCTCAGGCCATTGATGGTGATGGTGCGCTGACACATATCCTCGCTGATGCTTGCCGTACTCGTAAAACGTACATCGCCATAGACCAGTTTTTCGTACATCTCATCGCTAGCTACCATCACGTCGGTGCCTTCGAGCACTTTAGCCAAGGCTTCGAGCTCTTCTTTGGAGTAGACAGCGCCCGTGGGATTGGACGGGGTGGTGAGGATGAGAAGCTTTGTTTTCTCGGTAATAGCGTTTCTCAGCTGTGCAGGCGTTATCTTGAAGCCGGTGCTCTCATCGGTAGGGATGATGACGGGGCGACCGCCTGCGTATTTGACCAGTTCCGGGTAGGTGACCCAGTAGGGCGAGGGGATGATCACTTCATCGCCTTCGTCGATGAGCACTTGCGTGAGGTTAAAGAGGCTCTGCTTCGCTCCGTTGCTTACAATTACCTGATCGGGGGTATATTCTAGGCCGTTGTCGCGCTTGAGCTTGCCGATGATTGCCTCTTTGAGCTCCGGGATTCCATCGACTGCAGTGTATTTGGTAAAACCGCTCTCAATCGCCTCGATGGCGGCTTTTTTGATTGCTTCTGGAGTGTCGAAATCGGGCTCGCCGGCACTAAAGCTTAGAACATCTTTTCCTTGCGCTTTGAGCTCTTTTGCAAGAGCCGTGATGGCCATAGTGAGGGATTCGGAGAGTCTTTCGATTCGCCGTGAGAACATTTCAATCCTTTAGCTTCATAGATTTGAGAAACTCTTGGTATATTGTATCCAATTCCTCCTCTTTTTTGAGCAGGTCCTTGTCACCGCTGACATAGGCGTGCTCGAGCAGTGCGAAGCGTTTGAGGAGGTACTCGAAGAGCTCCTTGTCAATATCGGGGAGCTTGTTGTGCGAGAGGCGCCCTTTATCAAGCCCTTTGCGCACCACGCGTGCAGGGATACCCACCGCCGTACAATCATCGGGCACGTCTTTGACCACAACGGAGTTTGCGCCTATTTTGGCATTGCGTCCGACGGTAATGTTGCCCAGTACTTTGGCGCCTGCACCGATAACGGCACCTTGCTTGATGGTAGGGTGGCGCTTGCCGTGGCTGAGGCTTACACCGCCTAGAGTTACTTGCTGATAGATGGTCACGTCATCTTCTACTATTGCCGTCTCTCCGATCACTACGCCGATACCGTGATCGATAAAGACACGCCGCCCTATCACGGCGGCGGGGTGAATGTCGATGCCGGTAAAGATTTGGTTGATGCCCATAATCATACGGGCGAGCAGTTTGAAGCCGCGTCTATAGAGTCTATGGGCGATACGATACCAAAAGATGCTCCATACGCCCGGGTAGTTGGTGATAAGTTCGAATTTGGAGTGGATGGCAGGGTCGCGCTCCCAAACGACGCTAAAATCCTCTTTTACCTGCCGCCAAAAACCGATGCTCATGCTTCGCCTTTTTTGGGCGAGATTTTGAGGTAGTTGTTCTCGTGCAAAAGCATTGTCAAAATTTCCAATATCTTCTCTTTCTCTTTGCATTCGCTCTCTGCGATGAGGCGCTTGAGCCTGCTTTGCATCTCGTTAATATCGTAGTCCATATCATAGAGTATATCGAGAATGCTCTGGGATTCTACCATATTTTCCAGCGTGTAGCCATCTTCGTCGAATCGTACCGTCACTTCGGTAGGATGGGTGAAGAGATTGTGTTTCATCCCCAAAATCTCCTGGTATGCTCCTACCAAAAAGAAAGCCAGGAAATACTCTTCGCTCGATAGATCAACATCGTGCAAGAAAAGGGGATAGTCTACGTTAAAGTCGATCTCTCCGTCGCTATCACAGGTGATATCCCACAGTGAAGCACTGCGTGTGGGTATTTGATCGAGCTTGTTGAGCGGCATGACGGGAAAGCGCTGTTTAAGACCCCAAAAATCGGGAAGGCTCTGAAAGAGCGAAAAGTTGAGAAGGTAGCGCTCTTGGACGCGGTCCTGGATGCGCTTGAGCTCGTAGCGATCCTTGTCTTTGGTGAGCTCGATCGCCTTTTTGATGATCAGATGCACGAGAATTTCGGTATTGCTGCGATCTTGCAGATCGATATAGCCTAGATCGAAAAGCGTAAGCAGCGACTCCATATGGTCGAGGCTATCGTGGAAATACTCAATGGCGTTTGAGGGGTTGATAGTTTTATACAGATCGTAGAGCTCTTGGACCAGGGGAGGGTTCTCTGCTTTGAGTTTAAGTCCTTTTTCCGTGTACTCCTGGCTAAAGAGTTCGAGCACTGGTGCGATAAGCACTGCGTGGCTTGCTGCTATGAAGCGACCCGATTCCGTGAAGATATTGGGCTCTTCCACGCCTTTTTGCGTGGCTATCTCTTTGAGCAAAAAGACCACGTCGTTGGTAAATTCTGTCAGGGTATAGTTGCGGTTATGGATGTGCTCGTGCTGCGAATACTCCACTGCCAGGCCGCCGCCGAGATTGATGTTGTTGAGATTTTTTGCCCCCATTTTTTTGAGCTCGGCGTAGATGTTGCCGGCTTCTCTGAGGGCCTTTTTGACGGGATTGATTTCGCCGATTTGGCTGCCTATGTGAAAATGGATCATTGTGAAGCGATCCAAAAGATTATTGGCCTTAAGCAGCTCCACCGCTTCCAAAAGCTCGGTGGATGTAAGGCCAAAC
>WGBB01000149.1 GCA_015494505.1 Nitratiruptor sp.
ATATTGGATACCCCCAGCACCGCACCCACTTCTGGATGACGAGCTCGCAGCTCTCTAATCGCCTCTATCGTCTCGATGGCTGCGGTGTGGTACTCCTCGTCCCCGCTTCCCACGGTGAAGGTGAGCAGGTCGAAGACCAGATCGCCGGGATTGAGCCCATGCTTCTTGACGGCCCTTTCATACATCCGCTCTGCGACTGCGAGCTTCTTTTCTTTCGTTTTGGCCATCCCCTCTTCGTCGATGGCCAAAAGCACAAGCGCAGCGCCGAAACGCTTGGCCAGCTGGCAGATTTTGTCGAACTTCTCTTCGCCATCTTCGAGGTTGGCGGAGTTGATGATGGGGCGTCCGCCGATAGATTTCAGTGCCATCTCGATGGCTCTCACCTGAGTCGAGTCTGGCATGAGGGGGATGGGAATCTTTTCGTTGTAGAGCTTGATGACCTCTTTCATATCCTTGGTCTCGTCGCGGCCTGCAAACCCTACGCTCACGTCGATCCCGTGCGCGCCGCTTCGCACCTGCTGCTGGGCGACGCTCAGCGTCCCTTCGTAGTCTCCTGCTAAAAGCAGCTCCCTAAAAGCCTTGCTCCCCGTAGCGTTGGAGCGCTCACCCATGAGAAAGGGCGGCGGGTCTTGATGCAGTGTGCGCGACTCGAAGAGGCTGGCGATGGATCGCGGCTGCTTGCCTTGTGGCGGCAGTGGCTTTTTACCCTCCACCGCCTCCACCAAAGCTTTGATATGCTGTGGCGTTGTCCCGCAGCAGCCACCAAGCAAAGCTACGCCTGGAATTTGCGTGAATCTCCCCTCAAGCTCGGTGAATTCTTTGGGTCCCATGGGGTAGTAGGTGTAGCCACCTCTGTTTTGCGGCAATCCTGCGTTTGCGTGCACGCTAATAGGCCTATCCCACACATCGCTTAAGATCTTCACATGCTTTTCTACCATATCGGGGCCGGTGCCACAGTTGAAGCCAAGAGAGATAATATCGAAAGGCTCCAGGATCGTAGCGATGGTAGCTGCGTCAGTGCCTATGAGCATGGTGCCGTTTTGCTCTATGGTGACGCTCACCATGATGGGAATTTCTGGCGCGGTGTCTTGGCAGGCATGGATGGCGGCTTTTATTTGCAGCGGATCCTGGCAAGTTTCGAGCAAAAAGAGATCGGCTCCTCCATCTTTGGCGCCGCGCGCAGACTCGCAGTAGCCTGCATACATCTCGTCATAGTCGATGTGATTTAGGCTTGGCAGTTTCGTCCCAGGACCTAAAGAGCATGCTACGAAGCGAGGCTTTTGGGGTGTGCTGTAAGCTTCGCACACCTCTTTGACTATCTGGCAGCCACGCTTGGTCAAATCGTAGGCATCCGCAGCCAGGTCGTACTCTTCGAGCACCCACGGCATAGCGCCGAAGGTGTTGGTTTTGATGATATCGGCGCCCACTTTGGCGTAGGCTTCATGGATGGAGCGGATGATATCGGGAGCTGTGCGGTTGAGCAGCTCGTTGCACCCCTCTTTGCCCTCCCATGCACTCTGGGGGATCTCCTTGGCCTTGGCCTGCAGCTGTGTGCCCATCGCACCGTCGATGATGAGAATACGCTCAGTAAGAAGCTTGCGTATCAATGCCACCTCTTTGAATTTTTTTGCCATTATACTATTATATTTGCAAGGAGTTTGCAATGTTCATCAATCGCTTCCCAAAAATGGCGGCTTTGCAGAAGTTTCGTGCACTGGCACTGGGATTCGATGAAAAAACGGCCGAAGCCATCGGCATCGCTGAGGCCACCAAGTATGCTATTTTCAAAAACCTCAGCTACCGCAGGCGTAAGGAGCAAGAAGCGGCCGAAGTACAAAAGCGCTACAAACGCGCTCCCGAAGAGCTGGACGAGGAGACCTTCGCGCTTTTTAAGCTCCAAGCTCTCGATGGCCTGCCTTTCGTGGGACATCGCACCTACGGTGCCGAAGACTACCAAAGGGCCATCTTTTTGCGCTTTGGCGAAGAGGCGGGCAAAAGCATCGAATCCTGGGCAAAAAATATCATCGCTACGTGCGATAACGAAACGCTCCAAAGCGAGAGAAAGTTTTTCGAAAAGTGCTGGAAACCCCATCGTGACGAGGACCCCTTGCAAGTTTAGCGGAGTTTACGTTTTTTCACTTTGCCAAGTTTGACGATGTGCGATGGTCTCCCCTCGCAAAATCCACGATTATCCTCGACGATAACGTCTGCCTGCTTGCGGGCCCAGGCTTCGTCGAACTCCCCGCCGCTGGGGTTGGCGCTGGTAGAATACATCCAGCCAAATTTTTGCAAAAACTTCTGATGCGCTCCTTCGCCTACGTAGCGCACGGCTTGGCCATTGGGATAGACGAAGGTGGTGCGCTTGGCGTGGCGCACCCTTTTGCGATGTTTTGCCGGGATGCGTGCGAAGTTTTTTAGCTGCGCGAGGGTCGCTACCGTGATCAAAAAGGGCTTAGTGGGCGCGCGGCCTTTGATGTGCGCTAAGCGCGCGGCATCCTGGCTCAAAAACCCCACTGTGGTATCGGTCTGAGCCAGATAGACGCGCTTAGGATTCATGAGCGGAGGTAATCTTGGAGCGATTTGGGAGTGAGCTCTTTGGTTTTGAGGCTCTTGATAGCCTCTGCCGCCACTTTGGCGGCGCTGACGGTGGTGAAGTAAGGAATCTGATGGCGCAGCACCTGCTGACGGATGCGTCTCGCGTCGCTCTTGCTGGCTTTGTTGTCGCTGGTGTTGATGGCCATGGCGATTTCGCCGTTTTTGATCATATCTTCGATATTGGGGCGGCCTTCGCTGATTTTGAGCACCAGCGTGCTCTCGATGCCAGCTTGGCTCAGCACCTCGTGAGTGCCTCTCGTCGCTACGATCTCGAAACCTAGCTCGCGGTATGCTCTGGCAAGCTCGGGTGCAAAAGGCTTGTCGTAGTCGGTAAGCGACAAAAAGAGCTTGCCACCGGTTGCCAAGCGGTTGCCGGCAGCAAACTGCGCTTTGGCGAAACTCTCGCCGAAACTCTCGCTAATCCCCATCACTTCGCCGGTGGATTTCATCTCAGGACCCAAAATCAGGTCGGCACCTGGGAGTTTGTTGAACGGGAAGACCGCCTCTTTGACGGAGATGTGGTTTTTGAGTTTGGGTTTGAAAATCTCGCCGCTAAAATCGACGACACCGTACTCGTCATAAAAGCGCAGCGCCTCTTCGAGATCGCCTCGCAGCATCACACGCGTCGCGACTTTCGCCATCGGCACGCCTGTGGCCTTGCTCACGAAGGGCACGGTACGGCTGGCGCGCGGGTTGACTTCGATGAGGTAGACTTCATCTTTGTAGATAGCGTACTGGATGTTGAGGAGTCCCTTGACTCCCAGACCCAGCGCGATCTTTTGGGTCTGCTCCTCCACATCGCGCAGGATTTTCTCATCGATGCTGACGGTAGGTAGCGAACAGGCGCTATCGCCCGAGTGGATCCCCGCCTCTTCGATATGCTGCATCACTCCGCCGATGTAGACGCGCTTGCCGTCGCTGATGGCATCCACATCCAGCTCGATGGCATGGTCGAGGAATTTATCGATAAGCACCGGCGATTCGTGGCTTACGCTCACCGCTTCATCCATGTACTCGCGCAGCTCCGCTTCGTTATAGACGATGCGCATGGCGCGACCGCCCAATACGTAGCTAGGGCGTACCAGCACGGGATAGCCGATCTCTTGGGCGATGCGGATAGCCTCCTCTTTCGTAAAGGCGGTGCCGTTTGGCGGCTGTTTGAGGCCGTTTGCAGCCACGAATTCGCTGAATTTCTCTCTATCTTCGGCCAGGTCGATCACCTTAGCACTGGTGCCCACGATTTTGGCGCCGATGGCCGTGAGAGGTTTGGCGAGTTTGAGGGGTGTCTGGCCGCCGAAGTGCACGATCACGCCAGAGGGGTTTTCTCTTTTGATGACGCTTCGCACATGCTCGAAATCGATCGGCTCGAAGTAGAGGATATCGCTAGTATCGTAGTCGGTGGAGACGGTTTCTGGGTTGCAGTTGTACATAATGGACTTGATGCCCATATCTTTGAGTGCGAAGGCTGCATGCACACAGCAGTAGTCAAACTCGATCCCCTGCCCGATGCGGTTGGGGCCGCCTCCGATGATGAGCACCTTCTCTTCATCGCTCGCTTCTTGAGGCTTTTGGGGGAGTTTAGTGATATTGGTGGAGCTATAGAGATACGGCGTTTTGGCCAGAAACTCGGCGGCACAGGTATCCACTTCGTTGTATTCATGCTCGATGCCTAGGGCCGTGCGGGCGTTGTAAACATCGCTCTCGGTTAAATTGATATGCTCTTTTTCATTGATGAGCTTGGCGATCATCGCATCGCTAAAGCCGTATGTCTTGGCCAGGCGTAAGAGCTCTTCGTTTTGTAAGATATCCAGGTCGATCTTTTTCTCGAATTCCACGATCTCTTCTATCTGATACAAAAACCATGGATCGATTTGGCTCAGCTCATGGATCTCCTCTACACCGAGGCCCTCGCGAAAGCCTTGCGCGATGTAGAGCAATCTCTTTTCGTTGGGACGGCGTATTTCGTGCTTGATGGTCTCGATATCGGCATGGATCTTCTCAAAACCGGCCAGACCCGTCTCGAGTGAGCAGAGCCCCTTTTGGATCGACTCTTTGAAGGTGCGGCCTATCGCCATCACCTCCCCCACGCTCTTCATAGAAGTAGTCAGTGTCGAATCTGCCATCGGGAATTTTTCGAAGGTAAAGCGCGGGATTTTGGTGACGATGTAGTCGAT